>JAUPKV010000418.1 GCA_030837265.1 Methanobacteriota archaeon | reverse complement strand
GTATCAAATTTTCCATCGTTTCCGTCTATTATTTTTCCCTTTCCACGAACTGCCAATATCTGGGAAATTCTGCTTTCAGCTTCTGGTTTTGAGGGCTTCACAAAATGGATTTCTTTCCCTTCATCTTCAAAAAGAACATCTACATCTCGATCTTGACCACTATATCCTACAATGACAAGGCTTTGGTTGATTATTTGAGACAGCTCAGACTTGATTTTCTTTTCAAAATCAAAGATTTCGTCTTGCTTAAAAGCATAGCTCTTTGGAGATTCTAAGCTTCCATGTAATTTAATTATCTTTAATGGAGAGCGAGAAGAATTAAGTTGTTCAACTACCTCTTCATGTCGATCTTTTCCGTTTACAACTACAACAAAATCATCTGGTTGGTAGCATCCTGCAATGTTCAGAGATTTTTCCAGCAAATTATCCAGATTTGTTGAAAGAACTTTTTTAATATATCCTTTTTTTATGAGTTTAACTAAATTTTCATATCCTTCTGAAGGTTTTTTGTTATCCCATAAATGTGGTCTAAGAATTGAGTATTGAGTCTCGTGATCTAATGTTCCCCATATCTCAAAAAAACGAGTACGCTTCTCTTTACCTATTTCGTTTCCTAAGAGCTCTCCAAATTTTTTATTTTCCTTAGTAGCTTTCTCAATTTCACTTTCCCATTTTTCAAACTCTGACTTCTCATAGTGCTCCAAGAAATCATTAACAATTTGCATCATACTTGAGCATCCAGAACTTATGGATGCACCGGCACCGAGAAACAAAATATATGGATCAGCACCTGAGATTTTCCTTGAAACCATGCTACTAGCTAAAGCTCTTATAGAGTCTGACATGTGGAGCACCGCTATTTTATTTCCAATCTAAAAATCAAATGAGAAATACTACTTCTAAAATGTTACGATTTTTCACTGTTTCTTAATATAATCTTCAGAACAGCGGCGCAATCTCACAATTTCCAATCAAGTATTTGAGGGGGCTGGGGCGGAAGTATAAACCAAAAATTATATTGCGGCTTATATCCAATTTAAAATTCTTGGGTCGCTTCCACAATTTTCCCAGCTGGAACCTTCTGAAGAGGAAACTTTCTCCACTTCAATATTCACGTTTTTACAATATTCACACATGTAATATCTGATTCTGATGGAAACTTCCTCTACAAACTTTATATCAGGATCTTTGTACTCAAGAAATAATCCCGATTCCCCACATTTTTGGCAAGTTATTTTTCTCGGTTTTTTCTTCTTTCCTTTATATGTGCCGATGTTTTCAGGGCCTGCAGTAATGTCCGTATATCCACAATACTTGCATTTCCAATATCGGGCGATTGAAATCGTATATGAGTCTTCAGTTGACACTTCTTTTATATCTGGATTTTTGATCTCCTCATAAGCATATACTTTATGGCAATTTTTACACCCAGTAATTCCTACATATTTTACATAAGGAGTTAAAACTAATCCATAGAGAAAAAGGGAAAATGGAATTATACATAAGATAAGTACCCAAACGAATGAGATTTTCTCTATATATTCCATCATAACTGCCATCAAGCCGAAATAACCTGTAATAATGCTTAACCACGCAACAACAAAGACACCAATTTCTCCTAAAGTATTGATAAAAGGCACAAATCTGAGAATTTTTCTATCTTTCATTTTTCCTTTGTACTCGATTGTGCATGTTTTTTCAAATCATTCTATCGTATATTCCTTATCTGACTTTTCGCCGTTTTTTATCTGGTTTTCTCCGGCAATTTCAGTCAATTGAGCTTCATCTACCTTTTAATTTTAATCAAAACAATATTAAAAGGTTAATTAGATTATAGGCTACTTATAAGTTTTTATTTTGGATTTATAGGTATAAAGGTGGATTTTTTTGCTAAATTTTCTATTTCTCATAGCATTTTTGAAGATCTAAGGTATGCAGCGATTGAAATAAGCAGCTATACAAATCAGATAGAACAGAAGAATTTGAGAAGGGCTGGGGTGGAAATATAATAAAAAAGTTATCTCTCTTCTGCTTCCGCCGGTTTTCAGTTAACTCTTGATTTCAGTTCTGCCGGTAGTAGCCCTAAATACTCACAGATTAAATGTTATTCCGGTAAAGATGAAAGGCAAGAGCTTGAACTATACAGTTCTCATTGAACAGGACGAAGACGGGATATATTGCAAAAGTTCCTGACTATATAAAATAGTTATTATCTTTTAGCCTTGACGAACTCAATGGCTTCCTTACCAGTTATATGCTCGATGTCAATTGCTATAATATGAGCTTGTGTGCATCTTGATATTTCCTTATTCTTGGCTTCTTCAGGTTGATTTCCTGAATACTTATCAACCAGTGCCGCAAAAGATTCAAGCCTTTCGTCACCTTCAACGATTCTTGCTTTGCCAAAAGCAATAACGCTACGGAAATACGTTGTATATTCTTCGCTTACTATCTTATCTTCATCTATTACTGAAAAAGATACCTTTGGATTCTTCGTAATAGCATCGACTTTGTGTCCAGCTTTTGCTGAATGAATATAAATTCTGCCGTTGAAATAGACATAACTAAGTGGAACTGCGTAAGGATAACCTTCATCACCTAAGCACGCCAGAACACCATTTGTGCATCTGGCCATGACTGCAACGGTGTCTTCCATTGATAATAATTGCTTACCTCTTCTCATTTCTCTAAACATAAATTACATCCTCACTTTCATCGCGTAATTCCAATACATGATTCCTTTAGTGTTTTCAATTGATGTAATAGTTCATTTTTTTTCATTCTATATTCTGGTCCGGCAATTAAATATTTTGACTATAATACCAGATTTGAGAGGTTTGAAAAGCTGCGCAGTCTTCAGATTTTCGGTCGAGAATTTGAGGGGACTGGGGCGGAAATATAATAAAGAAGTTATTTCTCTCTAAATCCTTCTCTATCAAATTCCTTTCTCTTTTTTACCGTAATTTCACTCAATCAGGATCTCTTTAAATGATCACAAACAAAATATACTGACATTGAGAACGCTGTCCGGCACAAAGAGTTGTTCGAAAAAATCTCTTCCTTCCTTGAAAAAGAAGGAGCAACGAAAGTAGCTGTTTTTGGTTCTTATCCAGAGGAGAAGAAAAGCCGGAAAGCGATATCTATATTCTGGTGGAATTTTCTGAAACAAAAGGTCTTCTAGCCCTTGTACGAATTGAAAGGGAACTCTCAGAGTTACTTGGAGTAAAAGTCGATTTGCTCACTGAAGAGTCAATAAGTCCATACCTTATTGATGGAATTAAAAGGGAAGCAAAAGTGATATCGGCATGAAAAAGAATGACTCTGTTTACCTCAGTCATATTCTCGATTCTATTGAACGTATTGAAGAATACACTGAAACTATGGAAAAAGACGATTTTCTCTCCAACATACAGATAGATTT
>JAUPKV010000417.1 GCA_030837265.1 Methanobacteriota archaeon | reverse complement strand
TTGCAGAAATATAAAGCTTGTCTGAGATAATATGTAAATTGGTATATTGTCAGTTTTACATTGGTTAACATTTTAGAATTATAAGCTGTAATGTACTTCTATTATAGAATCCAGAGAATACCAGGTGAGCTGATCTCAAAACTCATTTTGTTCTTAATCATCAGGCTTTTTGAAGATTGTTTTCATGATCAAAAATTCGATTGGTCATTCAAAATATGAGGTTCAAAGGAACAATTTTTGATTTTTGGGGTTGACTCATAAGTATAATTATAAATTATATCGTTTAATAGATTAATTAGCAAATATATAATTTTATCTGAAATTAATAGATTAATTGATTATATTACCAGTTTTGTATGAATTAATATGAGTTACTATGTTACACATACATAAGATCTCTAAATCTAGCTCAATAGACCAGATTTGTGTGTGCGTATTCCTCAACTAAAAAGTATGAAGAAAGATCGGCAAAAGGATGCGTGTTTTTAATTAACGAATAAATAGTCAGCTTGGAAAAAAACGACGTCATTATCCATCTTTACTAAGATTTAATGAGCAAATTATGTGAACTTACTTCCGTTAATTTTGGATAATTAATCTTATTTTTTCTTTTTTATCAGGTACTAATCACACCTGTTGTTTATACAAAAATCAGCATCAATAAACCGATTTTTTGAATGCAGGTTGATTAATATTTATTTCATTATATGATACAATTTGGGGGGAGTATTTTATAACAGATTTTGTAATATAAAATGAAATATACCAATCTATATATTCTTCTGAGTTTCTATTCGTTTATGAAAAACGAAGACTACGTGTTTATTAATCAGGGCTTGTTTTGATACTGAATTCATTTCAGAACAAAAAGGTTCCAATTTATAAACACAATGCGTCTAAAATACAATAAACTAAAAGTAAATTACAAAATAGGGGGTAAAACAATAGTAGCTCAAAGTCCTGACAGTTCCAGTCTCGCAGAAGTGCTGGATCGGATACTTGATAAAGGGTTAGTCATAGACACATGGGCAAGAATTTCGCTTGTTGGAATCGATCTTCTTACAATCGAAGCCCGAGTCGTTGTCGCATCCGTTGACACCTTCCTGCACTATGCAGAAGAAATCACAAAGGTTGAGAAAGCCGCAATGGAAGAAGCACCAAAAGCAGAAATTTCTGCATGAATCTCAAGTATATAATAAGTAAAAGGAGTGGTTAGTAAATGGTAGCTCAAAGTCCTGACAGTTCCAGTCTCGCAGAAGTTCTGGATCGGATACTTGATAAAGGGTTAGTCATAGACACATGGGCAAGAATTTCGCTTGTTGGAATCGAAATTCTTACAATCGAAGCCCGAGTCGTTGTCGCATCTGTGGACACCTTCCTGCACTATGCAGAAGAAATCACAAAGGTTGAGAAAGCCGCAATGGAAGAAGCACCAAAAGCAGAAATTTCTGCATAAAAAGTAGGATCGAACTAATCTTTAGACAAGAAATTGGATAAACCCCAAAACTTGGTAGTGGGGAGGAGTTATTGATTAAATTAAAAGAAACTGGTGGTATATTCGCCTTTTTGGCCATATTTGAGATCAGTTTTTCAGTAACCGATCCCTACGACCAGGAATATAACAGGCTGAATATATAAAAGAATTGAGGTTGTATTTGATACAACACAATATGGAAAACAATGTGCACTATGTGCAGCTCGAACTATGTTTGTGTTCCATGAGTGAAGAAGTGTATCGAAACATCCTTTGAAACAGAAATAATATACATATATGGAAAATAAGCTGCCGATCATACATGAAAGGAAATGATATACATATATGAAAAATAAGTTGCCAATCATACATGAAAGGAAATGAAAGAAATGACAAACAGTCTTACATAATAGCATGTATGATAAAGGTCGATATTGTGGGAGATATAACAAATTAGAAGAGAAAAAATTTTCGTTAGAGAAAACGAAAATCAATGAAAGAAGCCGATAGAGGGGGGGATTAGTGGTGAATAACGTTAAACAAATGAAGGAAGATATCAAGCAAAAGGAACAAAACATACATGATGGAGTAATTAAAATAAATGAGGGGGCGGCTCAGAAAAGGCTCTGTATGGACGCAGGAATTGCCAAATTCCATGAAAATATACATAAAATGAATGAGAGCATAAGAGAGCAGGCAAAAGAACAACAAGATGCGGTTTCAAATATCAACTCGGCTGTCATGCAACTTCGGGCGGACATCAAAGACAAGGCTGTACAGATGCAGGCTGGAGTCCATCAAATTAAGGTGGATATCAACGGCAAGGCTGTACAGATGCAGGTCGGAGTCAATCAAATGAATGCAGGAGTTAGAGAAATCGAAAATGGAATTGCCGAAAAACGCGAAGCTATAGATCAAAAAGTTAAAGAAATAAAAGGAAATATTATAAATTTTGATCTCAGTATAGGGGAATTTAGGGGTGAGGTCAAACAGTATATAAGAGAATTCTATGGATAAATCTATAAATAAAGCCACTTTATTTTTTTTGAGATTTTGAATTTTGTAACATTGGGGTAATTTATATTTCGATTCTGAAATATCGATTTTCGTTACGAAAATGGGGGTAAAGATGAGTTATAGAGCAACACATCCGAGGAAAGTAAGAGGCGAATCTGTCCATCAGCCCTTAAACGAAAAAATAAAAAGCAATCCGAAATCCTCGAATTCAAAGGCAATATCTGCCGCGGAAATAAAGCCAAAATCAAAAAAACAGAGCCTTATCATGCGTACGAAAGATTTGCCTGTTGAAAATAAAGCCAAAAGCCAAAATTTAGAACATAAAGGTTATTTTGTACCCGATATTGAGTATTTTGTCGACGGCCCAGAGGTCAGAGAATTAAGCGAAAGAATCAAGTTGTGGATCCGTTCTGGCTACCCTGTGCATTTGATTGGTCCCACAGGTTGTGGAAAGACGAGTCTTGTGATGCATATTGCAAAAGAGATCGGACGCCCCGTTGTATGGGTAAACGGTGACGACACCCTCACAACCAAAGACCTTACAGGAGGATATGCACAGATCAAGCAGGAATCTCTGAGGGACCATTATATCCATAATGTAATTAAAAGTGCGGATATCATAAAACCCGAATGGATTGACAATCCTCTGGCTATAGCATGTAAACACGGATACACTTTCGTATATAACGAGTTTTCCAGAGCAAAACCAATTGCAAACAATGTATTGCTATCGGTCTTTGAGGAAGGAATTTTGGAATTACCAAGCAGGTTCGGAGAAGAGAGATACATGAAAGTGCATCCCGAATTCCGGGCTATCCTCACAAGCAATTCTATAGAGTACGCCGGTATTCATGCTCCACAGGACGCTCTGCTGGACCGAATGGTGGGCATATATATGGATTACTACAGCTTTGAAACTGAAGTAGACATCGTGCGTAAACATACGGATCTACCTTATGAAGAAGCCAAAAAAATAGTTTTTGTAATCCGTAAATTTAGAGAACAGGTTAATGAAGTGCAAAAGCCCGGTACCCGAGCAGCTATAATGGTCGGCAAAGCCATGAAACAGTTAAACGGCAACGCAGAAAAATATTACAACCAGCTCTTTATCGATGTAATTGCGACAAAAACAGGTTCTAATGAGGATTTGTTTCAAAAAGGAGAACTTGTAAGGAATGTGATTTCAAAAATGACGTGAAAAATTCAAATTATGACTTGTAACAGCCTTGTTAATATTTGATATAATTTAGGATTTGATTAGTTGAGAACATGTACTTTTTCGGAGGAAGGGTATGGTAACAAAAAATCTAGTAAAGGAAGCGGGGAATAAAGGGGCACTTCAGATAAAAAGAAGAACTACTACTCCCGTAAAGGAAACTGGGGCTAAAAAAATAATTCCGGTCAAAAAAGAATGTGAATGTGTATGTGCCATAAAGGAAGTCGGGAATGCAGCAATCTGTCAGATAGAAGATATTCTTGAAAAGAAAGCTCATGAAATTGTAAGTGTATTCAGGATAGGAGAAAATTGGGATGTTAAGTTAGAAATCCTGGAAAGAAAATCAGTTCCCGATACTCAGGATATATTGGGAATCTACGAAATGAAACTTGATCCGAATCTGAACGTTATGGAATACAGAAGGATAGGAATGAGACATAAGGGAGACATGATAATACCGGAAGAATTTTAAAATTGCAGAGTGTGTGAAAATTTTAGGGATATTGGTGAGAGGGTGAACGAGAATGTGATTAGCAATATGGATGCAATATTCCAGAGATCATTTATCGAGAGCAGACACATACTCTTTCTCTATACACGAGACGTAAATAGGGACCTGATCCAGGCGTCCTTTTTTTCCACTGCAAAAAAAGATGAAACTCTGCTTTACATCGGAATGGAAGAGCCGGAATCTGTAAGAAGTAGATTTGGTAAATTGAATTTATTTCCTTTAATAATCCGGCTCGAGGAAATAAAAAGCTTTCTCGAAGAAGTGAAACAAGATAGATGTTTCAGGATCATATCTGAGGGTATTTTGGAACATATGGAGATTAATAAAATCTTAAACTTAAATGAAACCAATACAATACTTTGCATGTATGAAC
>JAUPKV010000416.1 GCA_030837265.1 Methanobacteriota archaeon | reverse complement strand
TTTCATGGCAAAAGAAGACTCCGTAAAATGGACTGAAGTGCAGGAAATCCTGCAGAAGGCCGAAAAAAAAGAACTTATAGACCTCATCCGGGACCTTTACGAACACCCGGCTGAAGACCGCCAGAAAATCATTTCCCGTCACATGAAGGGAAAAAAGAACGACTGGGTCCTGGAGAGTTTCCAGCGAGTAATCAGGAATGAGTTTTTCCCTGAAAAAGGTTTTGGAGGGCTTCGGTCGGATGTGGTAAGGAAAGCTGTCACGGACTATTCCGAAGGCTCAGAAGATCTAGCAGGGACAATGGAACTGATGCTCTTCTTTGTGGAAAACGTCGTTGAATTTGTCAATGAATACGGGGACATTGATGAGGAATTCATCGATGAAGGGTATGAAATGCTGGGGAAGTTCTGTAAACTTCTTAAAACCCCAGAAGGACACAGATTCTACCCCCTTTTTAAAATGCGGCTGCTCAAACTCCGCAGCGAATCAGACGATTTCGGCTATGGGTTTGGGGATGATATCGCCTATTTTGTTGAAGATGTTGAAGATTTTTTTGAAGAACAGGAGCAATGAGGAAGAATTCTGGTGAAAACATGGTAGAAGATTCAACTTTGAAATGGTCTGAATTGAATAAATTGTTTCAAGAAGCAGATCCGAAGGAACTTATCACCCTGCTCCATGATCTATACAAAAATTCCGTTGACAACCGCCGGTATATCACTGCCAGATACGCGAAGGTAAAAGGAGGCAGCGAGATTCTGGAAGCTTACCGGAAAAGAGTCATAAACGTTTACTATCATCCACGCGGAGCAGCCAGTAGGCCTCATTATTCGGTGGCAAAAAAAGCTATCAATGACTATTATGAGGCTTCCGGAGATATTAAGGGGACAATGGACCTGGCACTTACCCTCGTAGAAAACGTGATGAAGTATCTCCACGAGTTTTCAGGCATTGACGAAGCATCTAGAGTTGGAGGATCTGACATGATGGAAAAGTTCAATGAGCTGATCAGGACTGAAGAAGGACAAAAATTTTACCCTTACTTCAGAGAAAGGCTTCAGAAACTATACCGGGATTCGGAAGATAGTCCTTACGGGCTTGGAGACAATTTACGGTATTATATCTCTATTCTGGATGACGACTTTTTTGAAGAAGAATCACAGGACAACTGTGAAGAAGAATCACAGAATAACTGAAATCTTTCTTCCCTTTTTATGCTTGATTATGGTTTGAAGCTTCATCATTCTTCATTCTTCAGGTTTCATACTTTTTTCAGATTTGAAACCTCAAATCAATATCATTTAAATAAGAGAGTAATCTAAAGGATGATAACAGATTTGAATATATTTTTCGAGATATACTCTCCGGCGTAGAACCTGCTCGGACCTGGGCTGGAAAAAAAGATGATAAGATGCAAAAAGTAACTCTCTCAGACCAGATAACAATTTCGGAAGAATATTCTGAAACAGATTCCGATTACAGTGAAAACTCCCTCGTTGAAGAATCCACGATTTTGGAATTCAAAAAACTGGGTTACACTTCCTTAAACTGTTTTCATGAAAAATTCGGGCTTGACGGAAAAGGGACCCTGGGAAGAAAAACAAAATCAGAAGTGCTGCTTTTCCGGAAGCTGAGAGAGGCAATCATAAAACTTAATCCTGACATTTGCGCCGGGGCTGAAGAGCAGGCAATCGAGGAACTGGCAAAGGACAGGAGCAGGCTTAGCCCTGTAAAAGCAAACCAGGAAGTTTATTCTTTAATCAAAAACGGAGTCAAGGTCAAAGTCCGAAATGAAAAAGGGGAAATTGAAGACCAGACCGTAAAAGTCATCGACTTTGACAGCCCCAAAAACAACGACTTCTTTTTAGCGTCCCAGTTCTGGATAACTGGAGAAATGCATACTCGAAGAACCGATCTTTTAGGCTTCGTAAACGGAATTCCTCTGATCTTCATCGAAGTAAAAGCTACTGGCAGAAGGGTCAAAGAGGCTTTTGATGACAACCTTACGGACTATAAAGACACAATTCCGCAGCTTTTCTGGTACAATGCTTTCATAATCCTTTCCAACGGCAGAGAATCAAAAATAGGGACCATTACAAGTGGGTTTGAACACTTTGGGGAATGGAAAAGGGTTAGAGACGAAAATGAAACCGGAGATACCCTGCTGGACACAATGATAAAGGGAAGCTGCGAAAAAAGCCGTTTCCTTGATATTCTGGAAAATTTCACTCTTTTTTCGAGCAGCGAAGGGCATCCTGCCAAGATCATTTCCAAAAACCACCAGTACTTCGGGGTCAATAACGCCATAGAATCCTTCAAGAAACGCAAAGAAAACGAAGGGAAAATAGGGGTCTTCTGGCACACTCCGGGTTCGGGAAAAAGCTATTCCATGATCTTTTTTGCACAAAAAATCCTGCGGAAATTCCCGGGCAACTATACCTTTGTAGTCGTGACCGACAGGGAAGAACTGGATGAGCAAATCTACCAGAACTTCCAGAACGCAGGTGCAATAAGTGAAGTAGGCGTGCAGGCCAGAAGTGGGGAGCATCTCAAGCAGCTACTCACGGAAGACCACAGGCTGGTTTTCACTCTGATCCACAAATTCGGGACTAATAAAGGAGTAAAATACCCTCTGCTTTCGGACAGGGACGACATCGTAATAATTGCGGACGAAGCCCACAGGACTCAGTACGATACTCTGGCGCAGAACATGAGAGATGCCCTGCCGAATGCGAGTTTTATAGGTTTTACAGGTACACCGTTAATGGCAGGTGAAGAAAAGACCAGAGACACATTCGGGGATTACGTAAGCATCTATAACTTCATACAATCAATAGAAGATGGGGCAACCGTTCCTCTCTATTATGAAAATCGCGTGCCTGAAGTTCAGTTGCATAACGCAAGCCTCAACGATGATATTTACAAAGAAATCGAAAAAGCAGGTCTGAATGATGAAGAAGAGTCCAAACTCGCTACCGAGTTCGCAAAGGAATACCACATCATCGTAAGGGAAGACCGTCTGGAAACAATTGCAGACGACATTGTAAAACATTATACTGCACGTGGTTATGCCGGAAAAGCTCTTGTTGTATCCATCGATAAGCTCACAACGGTAAAGATGTATGATAAAGTCCAGAAGTACTGGAAGATGAATATTAACGAACTTAAGGAAAAGAGAAAAGCAATAACAGAAGGCGAAAAAGCTATAGATCTGGAAAAACAGATCTCCGAACTTGAAAGCGTAGATATGGCAGTCGTTATCAGCGAAGGGCAGAATGAGGTAAAGAAGTTTGAGGAAAACAGGTTGGATATAAGGCCACACAGGAAAAGAATGGATACGGAAAACCTGGAAGAGATTTTCAAGGATTCGAAGAGCAAGCTCAAAATTGTTTTCGTGTGCAGCAAATGGAGAGAAGGCTTCGATGTTCCCTCGCTTTCAACGATTTACCTTGACAGGCCCATGAGAGACCACAGCCTCATGCA
>JAUPKV010000415.1 GCA_030837265.1 Methanobacteriota archaeon | reverse complement strand
GCTGGTTGTTCAAACCGGAAGGAGCCCAGCGGCCTGCATTGAGGATTGTGTTGATTTCTTCCTTGCTGATTTGTCTGTCCGTAAACTCACGGACACTCCGTCGAGTAAGAATAGTGTCAATGACTTTGCTTTCTCCTGTTACTGGCATGTTTATTCTCCAAATAGAGTTAAGTTTTGGATTTGTGAGTCTTCGGTTAAAGTATTGGCATTAAATTATGAAACTTTACCGCAGACAGGTAAGCAATCCTGACAAAAAGGCAGTGTATTGAAAGTTCTGTAAATTCGAATATATGATGCATAGGTTTTATTGTAATTTATGTATAATCTGCAAGTTACAGATTTTCTATAGATTTCAGAAAAATTCCTTTTTGCTCTCATATGTAAACTAATATACTTTTGTTAAAAACGTACACTTAATGTATAATTCCTGTTTTATTGGTCAATTTTTATAATGACAATTGCCCTTTCCAGGCAAAATTTTCCATAAATGCCTGTGTTTCTGTTTTCTCGATTGTTCCATAATATATAGGAATATGTTTGTTTCCTTCGATAACCCTATCAAATGCAAAAAAATATTTAGAAACACATAGGCACTTTTAATGATGCCTTTCGATACTTGTTTTTTACTGCAAAAATGTAACACGAAAATAAAAATAAAAAAGCTTTTTGCAAAGTTCAAATGTTGTTTCATACTTTATTGGAAACTAAAGAAAATGCACAAAAGGTTATTCAAATATACTTCCAGTAAGCTAGTATATTGCAATGCACATCAAATATATATGAATTACCTTCTATAAAATAGTTTAATTATGTTCGAATTGAGTTGCTAGAGGAGTAGAAATGGAAGAACAAATAGAAGAACTGAACGTGGGAGAACAAACCGAAAAATCCAAGACGGAAAAACTAACTGAAGAACTCAAAGAGATGGCTTTAACCCTTGGAGCCTTTAAAGTGGGTATTGCGACGACCGAAACCCTTGCAGGAGGGCCTCCTTCTGTAGACCTGACATATGTGCTGCCAGGGGCAAAATCAGCAGTTGTTTTTGCACTGGCTTTTGACCAGAACCTAATTGACCCATATTTTAGGAAAGAGGATCATAAATCCCTTGACACTAATAAAGTACGGACTACTACCCTTGCCAATGGAGTAGCTCTTGAAATTGCAGGGTTCTTGCAGCAGTATGGGTACAAAGCTGTTCCCCAGCTTGCAAATTTCGTTTACCGTCAGGACTCGGAAAACTGGCTGCTGGATATGCACCCCCCTATTTCCCACAGGTACCTTGCTGTCTGCTCAGGGATAGGGCATTTTGGGTATTCTGGGAACATTATTACCAAGGAGTATGGATCAGCAATAGTACTAGCATCTGTAGTTACGGATGCAGAACTTATCCCAACAGAACCCCTGCCTGAAGAAGGAAACTACTGTGACGAATGCAAGATCTGCCTTGCTGTTTGTTCGTCCGGATATGTGGATCCGCTTGAGAAGGTCACTGTAACCCTTGGAGGAAAAGAATTCAGCTACGGGAAGAGAAGAAGCAATGCCCGTTGCTTCCTTGTCTGCGGAGGGCTTACAGGTCTTAACTCTTCAGGAAAATGGTCCACTTGGTCTCCGGCTCGCTTTGAGATTCCCAAAAAAGATGAAGATTTTGTTGCTGCATTGCCCGATACTATAGAAGCATACCTTGAAAGGCCTAAGATCAAAGGCGGTTTTTTTATATGCCTTATCCCGGGCAATAGGATGGAATATACCTGTTCCAATTGTCATTTTATCTGTCACCCAGACAAAGAAATCAGAAAAGCACGTTATAAGATGCTCACCGAGGGTGGCGTGGTCATACAGGAACCAGATGGAACTCTTAAAGCAGTATCTCCAGAAGAGGCAAAGAAATATATCGAGTCCATGTCACCTGAGATTAGAAAAATGTATGAATCAATTTCAGAGGAGCAATCTGTATAAAACAAAATCTTGTTCTACATAAAAGGAAAACGAAAGTTCCATCAAAAATGTCATGAAAAAATGATCTTATTCGCAGTAGAAAAGGAAAGACAATCTTTACTTTGCTTTGCAAAGTAAATGATTGCATCAGATTTTCTGTTTTTACAATTTTATGTTATAAGGTAATTACCTAATTTATTTCATTCTTTCTTTTCTTTCCTCTGCAAACAATCATCAGCAAGTATAACTTTCTTACCGCAAAGATCGCATGTTCCTTCGTCCGTAATACCTGGTTGCCTTGGAGCCTTTCCACCACAAATTCCACATTTTACCACGAAAGTACTTTCTTTCAATGATGGACGCCACTTGTCTATTGATAATTGTTCGATTATGATTATATACTTAATCGGCATTAAAATATACTAAATACGTTTAAATGACCTTAAGAGTCAAAAGAAGATACAAAAACAGTGTTAAGGTTCTAAAAATGAATGAAAAATTGGTGGAATCCAAGTATGAAAGTCAGAAGTGAGATAAGGGAAAAATCTTCTGCAAGCCCAGTAATATCAGAGGATCATAATATGGAGGAAATAAAGTCTATTAAGAAAAAACTTTCCGAGATCCATAACGATATCAAGAAAATAATTGAATCTTCGAACAAACTTTGCTTTGAAGCTGCCCTCGAAACCTCGAAACGCGAGTATACAAATACTCTTCTTAATCACCTCTTCGAAGATATAGAGACTGGACTTGAACGTAATATGGTAAAAAAGTGCCCTGAAAAGATAAATTGTGCTTCTGCGTTTACATCTCTCCTGCAGCAGAATGCAGAACTCATTAAACATGGCAAGGTTGATGATACTCTAATTTCGAATAACAGAAAAAAGCTGGACGAATTGAGATGTGGAGCTCCTTTCAGCAAATGCGAGCAATGTTTTTCCGAAGTTTCGAGCCTCTTCATTAAACAGGTCAACATTATGCGTTCTATGCGAATTTATGCAGATTACCAAGAACATAAATCTGATATTTCATCCATTAAAACCTATAATATTATGGGTGAGATCTTGGAGCCTGTCTCAAATAACCATCGCTTGGAGATTCTAAGAGCAGTCGCATTCGAAATGAAAAGTTTCTCTGCTTTTTCCGAACTGACAAGTCTTAGAGGAGGAAACTTGCTTTTTCACCTGCAGAAGCTTTTAGATAGTGGTTTGATTCTGCAGATGCATGAGAGGGGAGATTATATGATTACCGATAAAGGATTAAAAATTCTACAGGGTTTGCAAGAAATCTATTCCTCACTCCAATACTCACCACTGCAGAATCCTGCAGAAAATATTCTACAAGAAGAGAAAAAAATCAATACTTGATTCTTTGGTTCCTTCAATAAATCAGAGGAGCTATAATCAATGTTGAGTAAGCAATAGAACTTGCTCGGATTCTGAGAATTAAAATTGTAAAAGGCATTAACTCGCACAAATAAATTACTATGTTTACAACAAAATGAATTCTCGTTTAATTCATCAAGTCACATATTATCGATGCATAGGTTTTCAGGTAGAACCTGTGCATTTTCCTAAAAATCAAATTTTGCAGGATATTTCAATATACGAACATTTTCTCATAGAACGTTCGTATTTTAGCACGAAATTATCAGTTTTTTCCTGTCAAAAACTCAAAAAATACCTCAAAATACGAACCTTTATAGAGATGTTCGTAAACCTGAATATAACATACCCTTCGAGAGCTTTTATCCGTAAAAATCAGGTCAGAAATCGGAGTTATGTTCAGATTTTAGCCTAATAAACCTATTATCATGTGTAGAACAAATTTACAGAACTTTTGATACATTGTCGTATAGAGTATTTTACAGAAAAATAGGTATACTGCTGACAAAAAGCCAGGGAAATGGTAAGTACTTACCAAAAAGCGTAGAGTAAGAAAAACCTGTAGCCAGATAAGCCAGTAACCGAAAAAAGAGTCATCAAAAAATGAGCCCGCCAGGCCCATATTAACTGACCTGGTCAGAAATAGAAAATAGCTTTTTTGCTCAGTCGTCATCAATCTTTTTGTTGAGCCAGGGGATATTTGCGCGGATCTGTTTTCCGACAACCTCAAGCTGGTGTTCCTTTTCCTGGCGTTCCATGGCTTTGAG
>JAUPKV010000414.1 GCA_030837265.1 Methanobacteriota archaeon | reverse complement strand
ACTAAATTCCCCCGATTTGTTTCAATATTTTGTTAATACTTTAACATGAGCCGAAAAATAATTCTCCCGCTAGAAGATAATCATGGTAAAAAGATAAATACTCCTGTTCAAAATAAAATTCTTAGGATATTTTGTTGAATTATAAATTGAAAACCCTATAAGGAATGCATCGGGATGAGGGAAAGCAGAAATTTCCCTGCTATCGATATCAATTAAACGATTTCAGGAAAGCTTTACTTTAGAACGTGAATAGGATCAATTTGAAATAAGAGAACTGAGTTTAGAAGAGAATTCCGTGAGATTTACTGAACCATCAAGGGGAAGATGGGATGTACCTAATTAAACGTAGAAAGGAAATATCAAAACAGAAGAGACATGATAAATAAGTGAATTCTGAAAACAAGATAATACGGACCGATATCATGGAAAATAACCCTAATAGGAAGATGGAAAGGGTAGGAAATCCAGACAGCCCTGAGAAAAAAGGCAAAACAATCAGTAAAGCTGGCACTGGCAAAGGCACTGGCAAAGGCACTGGCAAGACATGTGAAACTGCACATGACCACCTGAAGAAAGCTCTCAAACCCTTTGAGAAAATACTTTCAAAAGAGCATGATAATGCAGGCGCCTGGGCGGGCAAAGCCGCAGTATATCTGAGACACAGGATGTATAAGGATTCCCTGAAGGCTATTGAAAAGGCTCTCGATATCGAACCTGAAAACCCGGGATATCTCTATGAAAAAGGTTTCGTGCTCCTTCAGCTTTCCCGGGACGAAGAAGCTCTGCAGGCTTTTGACAGACTGCTAGAAATAAAACCCGGCAGTGACAAAACCTGGAATATGAAAGCTTTAATCCTTTGCAGACATGGGCAGCATGAGATAGCCCTTCAGGCATCTGAAAAAGCCCTTGCTGCCAATCCCAAACTTGCTGGTGCGTGGTATGCAAAAGGCTTTGTCCTTGCAGACCTCGGGAAATACGAAGAGGCCATAGACGCCTATAATTCAGCCCTTAAGCTCGATCAAAGCCTTGCCAGAGCCTGGGAAGGTAAAGCTTCCGCACTTTATAGCCTGGGAAGGTCTGTGGAAGCAATTAAAGACTACGAAGCTGCCCTTAAAATAAATCCAGACAATGCAAAGACCTGGGTTGGCAAAGGGCATGTCCATCTTAAGCTAAGCAAATATAAAAAAGCCATAGAAGCATGCAGTAAAGCTATTTCAATAAAGCCTGACTATGCAGAGGCCTGGTATTGCAAGGGAATGGCTCTCTCCGGCTTAAATAAAGATGAAGAAGCCATTGGAGCCATTAAAAGAGCTCTTCGGATTAATCCGGATCATGCCGGTGCTCAAAAAGCACGAGTTTCCATAGACTCCGAACTCGGAATGGAAATGAATGAAGAGGATGAAAGAATCGAAACAAAAAAGCCAAATGAAAGGATGAAAGTGTGGGCAAGAAAAGAACCGAAAGGAACTATTAGGAAAAATAGCGGGAAAGAGAGGGAATTAAGGAAATAGTTGTATCAAGGGTAGTTAAATAACTTTTATGAACAACTAGCTAACTACCCAGTCTTTTCTTTGGAGATTGATAATGCAAGCCTGGAAAAAGTAGAAATCTCTTCACTCTTCGCAATTCCTTTTCTTAATGCATCCAGAACCGTACTTCCGGAATTGAGGCTATTTACTATTTCTTCTGTTATTCCTCCCTTTGTACACATATTATCTATATATTTTGTCTGCCCTTTCTCGGAATCAAAATCGGGTAAAACATTTTTAGCCCAGATATATATGTCCTTAAAACCCGTATAATCGTTTTCGATTGATTCTATTGCATACTCGAGCTCAATATTCAGTCCTCTTTTTTTTGCTATCAGAATAACCGCCGGAAGGCACACACCTACTGTAAAAAAGTGCATCAGTTCTTCATTTTGTAGTTCATGAGCCTTTAAATCCATAAATGATAGAATACATGATAAAATATTATTTTGAGGATAAACTGCCACAATACCTTTCTTTTCTGTTATCGTAGCGGGTCCACTTGTCATAATTCTGCATACATCAATACCTAAGGCTTCTTTTAGGGAAACTAATGATATGCCAGCCATGCAGGAAACTACAAGAGAACTGCCTGAGAAAGGTAAATTCTTAAGCTCAGTAAGGGACTGAGGTTTAATCGCAATAAATATAATTGCTGATTTCTGGCATAACTCTTCGTTATCGGTAATGCTTCCGAACAAGCATGCTTTTTTTAGACTCTCAAGTGTAGAGTGCTTTCCTCCATAAGAGATCTTAAGATTTTCTTTTGGAAATCCGCGCTCTACAAGTGTTTCTGCAAGAGCTATCCCCAGATGCCCGGCACCGATTATGCCTATTGTTTCATTAACTGGATAATTATTATTTTTCCATACCATAAAGTAAGCCTCTTTTATGAAGGACATAAAGCTCTAAAAAATTTATTACTTCTTAGTGTAAATTTTAATAGCATTGAGCAAGTTGTCCAATATAGAAAATGATTTTAATCGTTTTTATGTGTAAACTATCCTCAAATAATTATCTACAGCTGATAACATTAACGCTAAAAGTATATTATACTTGATATTTTATATTATCTGTTATATCAACAAATTTTCTATTTAACAAAATTTAAATCGGAGGCTTGCGTTACTCTTAGAAACTATTTCTGTAGAGGTGAAAAGTATGAGCAGTGAAATGGAAGTTTCTGAATGTTGTCCTCGG
>JAUPKV010000413.1 GCA_030837265.1 Methanobacteriota archaeon | reverse complement strand
TAGCTTCGCTTTCTAAGTTGATAATTGTAAGAACCAAGATAGAATCTTGGGCTAAAAAAACTGGATTCCAGCCTTCGCTGGAATGACAGATGAAGTTGGTTTACAGCTTACTCACACATGCTTTTAGGTAGTTGACGAATTTTGGCATGGCGGTCATCGGTTCTTCTGCGCCCTCGTATTCGATAGAAAGGCATCCTTTGTATCCCGCTTTGTGCAATATCTGCGTTATCTTCTCAAAATCCGCATCCTGCCTGCCTACGCCTTCAACGAATACGTCAGTTTTGGCATGGGTTGTAACAGCATAAGGCGCTGCCTTCTCTATATTTCCATAAGGGTCGCCTCTGTAATTGCCGAGATCGAGGTTAGTGCCAAGCCATCTTTCCTCAAGATAACTTCCACTTACTGCCTCTAATATTGATATGACCTGATCGGCAGTTGACGTTATTCCGCCGTGATTCTCTAGTGCAATGATCACGCCTTTTGGCTTTGCATAATCAAGACATTCCTCAAGGCATTGCACAGTCCAGCCTTTAGCCTCTTCGAATGAACTGCCTTCCGGCACTCCACCGGCGAAAACTCTGATGCACGGCGCACCAAGAATGACCGAAAAGTCAACCCATTTTTTCACCAAATTTACCGCATCCGCTCTCTTTTCTGCTTCCTTATATGTAAAGCTATTGCCGACGGCTGTTCCCGTTATATCTAATCCCCTTAGATATGCGCATTTCTTGATATAATTAAGATACTCTATATCGGTTGACTTAAAATAGTATGATGTCAGGTCAACGATGTCCATTCGCAATTCTACTGCTTTATCAAGAAACCCTTCTAGTGTCATTTCACCAGAAGTCAGATATTTTCTATACGAATAAGCAGTGCTTCCTACTTTCATCATGGCAATTTCCTTTCATCTTTCTAGCCACTGATGAAACACTGATTTTCACAGATAAAAGAAAAGATATGGGATGTAATAACATTTCCCAATTGAAATACAACATACATAATTTAATGGGCGATTCAGCGAATCGCCCCTACGCTATGTCAAAATGGCATTTTTTCTTTTTCCGTGTCTATCCATGTAAATCAGTGGCTAATTTAAACTATTTTGCAAGAAGGTCGTTCAATGGTTCTGCTAACAATGTATTAAACATTATACAACACCACTTTGCGCCGACCTCATCGGTTTCCATGCGATGCGTAACACCGGGCGGATGGATTATTAAATCATGGGCTTTAACTTCATACATGACTTCGGAATCGCCTTCGCCCTGAAAAACCCTTGCTTTGCCTTCGAGCATATACCAACATTCATCCATGTTATCGTGCTTATGTCCGGGCTTCCATATACGGTTCGGTATCCAAGAGTTAATATCCCAGTGATCCAGATCACGAATGGATTTATCGGTTGGGAATCTCTGGCATCCGTGTTCTTCCATCGGCGGGAGTGTGTCTGATGTTAAAATGGTCTTTTTTATGGGAGTGACGAAGCCGTCATGCTTGCCATAACTGCCTTTTTCCTCTCTTATTTTACGCATTCCATCAGCAAATCGATTGCTAAATGCAAGGCACAGCCATTCGCATTTATCGGGACACTCCATTCTATGATAAACGCCTCTTTCATGGATTATGAGCGTATCAGCACCGACGTCTTGATATGAGTCAGCTTGAAAAACTCTCATTCCTCCGCTCATCACGAACCAAAACTCCTCCATAGCATCGTGTTTATGCGGGTCTTTCCATTCTATTTCAGAAGTGGAAATATTGTAGTCCAGATGATCGAGATTTGTTTTTTCATAAGGAACTTCATAACGTTGAACCCAGAAGGATCGAGGCGCCATTTTGTCATAAAAGATAACCATTTTTTTCTCCTAAGGTTTGAGTGATATTTTATATGAAAAGGATTCGTCGCTTATATCAATGCTAATTTTATCTTCTCGTGCAAGCCATCCCAACGCCATCATTAAGACAGTTGAGGAAGCGGATACTTCTTTTTTTAAAGTGGTAAGAGTTATGGGCGTTTTTTGTTTGCTAAGACATTCCCATACTATACCTGCGGTTTTGCCTATATCTTCGGTCATTTTTGAACCTCCAATTGTGAATAGTTATTAGTAGATAGTAGTTGGTAGATAGCTACAATTACCAATGACTAACTACTAACTACTAATAACTATTCATAGCTACTAAATGGAACCCAGATGCTTTTTTCTGTGGTAATAATCGTGCTATATGAATGCAACATTCCATAATTTGAACTCTTGACAGAATACCAAGCAATGTCGGTATTTCTGGCAAGTTCCTGCTTTATTTCGTCAAGAACCATCACGCTGGTCTTTTCTTCAGTATGAACTTTCTGAATTATAAAAACCTGATCCTCTTCAGATAGAAATGAATAAGTTGGCGATAATGCGTGTTTATCTACAAGCTCGATTAAATCCTCAGGATAAATATCCTCTTTGGCTTCTACCTCTACTATAACAACACTTAACTGCCCAAATAATCCACCCGGTTTATTTGGATCAGAGCCAGGGTAGGTCGTTACAACAGGCACCTCAACTTTAAATAATACC
>JAUPKV010000412.1 GCA_030837265.1 Methanobacteriota archaeon | reverse complement strand
TTGCTCTGCACATCGAGCCCTGAGGTCGGCTCGTCGAGGAACAATAAGCGGGGACTGTTTACAAGCCCCATAGAAAGAGTCAGGCGCCGCTTCATTCCTTTAGAAAAACCACGTGCTTTATCGTCACGCCTGTCGTACAACTCGAATTTCTTGAGCAGTTCATTTGCCTTTTCTTCTCGTGCTTTCTTTCCCACATGGTAAAGTTCCGCGGAAAACATCAAATTCTGCCATGCTGTAAGGTCATCGTACACATTGGAATTCTCGGACACAATGCCCATTGACTGCCTTGCTGCAATCTTGTCATGTTCTATATCATGGCCAAATATGGTTGCTGTTCCGGAGCTGGGTCTGGAAACACCGGTTAAAATACGAATCGTAGTGGTTTTTCCAGCTCCGTTGGGACCTAAAAACCCAAAAGTCTCTCCCTCGCCAACAGAGAAACTTATATTATTAAGCGCATTAAGAGACCCAAATTTTTTGGTGAGATTAGATACCTCAATTGCTTTCATATATTCTGACTTAGTGTATTAGTACTTAAATCTTTGATGATCTCAATACCTGAAACCTGGCTATTTCCAACATTTAATTCTTTTAATATTTTTACCTACTATTACAAGATGATATATGGGTTTTGTAATTTTTAGTTCTGGAAATTATAGAAACTCCAGACAAAGTGCTACATAATTTTCTCTTGCAATTTTTTTAAGCCACTCAGGTAAAATATTATCTTCGTCAGTAATGATCTCTTTGAGATAGTATACACATTCTTCCGTTTTACATTCATAGAGCCTTTTTATGGCAGTTCGTCTTCCCCATGCAGACCTTTCTTCATCGAGAGCCTCTAAATAAAGTTGATGTTCTTTACTGTCTTCCATAATCTAAAAATGCTGCAAATTTATTTAATATTTTAGTTTAAAGAAAGGATTGCAGACTTACAGAAATTCCGTCATCCATATCATTTCATACAATCCAATCCTTCAAAACTTCCTTATCGTAAGTCTGCTTAACACTAATTATCCTCATCTAATACATTAATTGGCAGTATCGTTTTCTTCATTGGATTTCTACTTATGGTTTATACCAGGATTGCTGTATTTTACTTTATATACTAGTTCATACAAAAATATATAAAGTAATTTGAGGAGGAAAAATAATTGTCCGAATCACCAGAAATATCCATATTATCCAAATTAGACGAACTTGAAATGGTAATGAATGATTTGAACAATGAAGCTAAGACCAGAATAGAAGATTTAAGAAATTTGGAAATATTAGCTAAAAAATTTGAGATGAGAGAAGCTGCTGAAATACTAAATAGACAAATAAAGGAAATAGACGAAATTGTCGAAGAAATAGATGACAATATATCTAGAGAAATTAACGAGATACGGATAAAAGAGCAGATTGAGTTAAAAATTAAAACAGTATCTTCAGATACCGAAGATCTAAAAAAAGCATATGCTAAAATTAGCAACGATTTAAAAGAGATAATCCGTGAACGAAATAAAATTAAGATAAAAAACAAATAAAATATTGAAATTCTATTTTATCAGATATTTAAGTATCTATCGATTTTTTATTTTTTATTCGAAGGAATACTTGAATCTGAGAAAAAAGGTGCTGTGTAGTTGATGAGGTTTAACCTCCTGAAGAACTTCCGAGCATACTGAATATTTGTTCCAGACACTGTAGACTAACACAGTACACTTAAATTGAAACAAATTAAAAAAAATGAAACAAAACTGATTAATAAAGTTTAAATAGATGGATGTAGATTTATATTTATGTCTCCGAAATATTCAGGATGGATTGTAAGTATACTATTCATTTTGTTGGCTTTTATATTAGCAGGATTTATGGTGTTCCATAATTAATTTCGGAAATGGTCTACTTTTCTGAATCAGCTTAATTGTTAAAATTTTCATTCTGTGTATAAATTTGCCGTTTAATTTATCCTTTATTAAATCAAAAGTAAGACAAATTCAAAACAGGCAGTAATAAAGTAGCATCCTTGATCCAATTTAGGAAGATCCGGAATGATAATCCAGAAATATGATGATTCAAGAAAGGAAGAAGTCCGTATTCTCATCCTTGATGTCCTGCTGGAACACGGCTTTGAGTATGATAGACTTAAAGATGCCGACCTTAATGACATCAAAGCTTATTACTTTAAGAGTGGAGGAACTTTTTTCGTAGGGATTGAAGAAGGCAGAGTTGTCGGCACAGCAGGCGTTAGAAGGTTTGAAGGTAGTAATCAATGCGAAATCCGGCGCATCTACCTGGATCAGGAGTTCAGGGGAAAGGGCAATGGGAAAAAGCTTTTTTTAGCTGCTCTGGATTTTGCCGAAAAAAATTGCTCGGGCGTCATGCTTAAAACAGATGCGACTTTAACAAAAGCGATAGATATGTACCTGAAGCATGGCTTTACCTTGCAGAAAATTGAAAGAGGGTACCTTTATTTTGAGAAAAAGAAGCTCTAACTCCCGAGTTCCGCTTCGGGAGCACGGTGTCCTTTTCGGTCGCTAAGCTCCCTCAAGAGGACTAATTTTCGAGGAAGTTTCAAAAATCGAACTTTTTAAATATAAAGTTTAATAATTTCGACATAAGTCCTCAGATTATGCTCTTTTCTCTTTTTGTGCTGATTTATTTTTCCTCTCAGATACAGCTTTTGCTTTCTCTTTTTTCAAGGGCTTGCAAATATTCAAGGACTGCAAGCACATAGGCTGAATGTGACCAGGCAAGTGGGAGTACGGAAAGTGGTCTGCCTTTATCATCTACCTGTTCAGGCATCAGACCGGTAGGGTGAGCGTGAGATGCACACCAATTAAGAAGTTCAAGCGCTTTGTCAAGGTTTCCGACTGCCGAATGCCACTGAGACAACCAGAGGGTGCAGATAATCCAGCTGTTCATATAACCAAAATAGTTATCGTGAAGATACCTTGCAATTCCTCCGGAGGGCCGTTTAAGTTCTCTTTCGATAGCTTCCATTGTCCGGACAACTCTTGGGTCATCAGGTGGGAGAATCCCGAAGTACCAGACTGCAAATACGGACGAATCCAGGGTAAGATCATTAAGAGAACGTCGGAAACGCCCCAGTTTTTCGTCGTAGAGTTTCTTCAGGATGGATTCTTTAATTCTTTCTGCTGCATCACTCCAACTATTTGCATTGTCGTAATCTCCAAGGGTGCGTGAAAGTTCACTAGCACCTTTGAGGCCAGCATAGACTGTGCAGGCACTGTAGGTATGTACACCTTTTCGTTCTTCCCATAGGTCGAAACTCGAGATTGGAAGGCCTGTTTCTGAATTGATTGCTTTTATAAGATAATTAGCTGCCGGAATTACGAGCACTCTGTAATACCTGCCGGTAGTCCATATGTTCTTAGCGATATCCCAATTGTTATAGAGAGCAAAAAGTGGAAGTCCCGTTTCATCCACTTGAATCATAGGCACAGGATGCCAGGTACTTCCGAAGTCCCCTGCAGGAGTGTATTTGTGGAGGAAATTGCCTCTTGGAGTAATTATTTTTGAAAAGAACTCGAATATCTCGGTACTTAAGTGATGGTACCGTGCCCTATCAAGTGCAATACATACCCAGGCTGCGTCTCTGGGCCAGCAGTAGCTGTAAAGGTCTGCTCCGAACTGTTTTATATCCGAATCACATGATGCAATTACGGAGCCATTAATATCCACGTGTGCGACAGTTGCAAGGAGACTTCTGTAAAAACACTTTGAGACTCTTTCCGGGAGCATGTTCATCCTGGTAAATTCCGGAAGAACGGATACTCTTTCAGTAAACGAGTTCCAAAAGTTGAAGTTATGATGAAAAAGAGCAGTTCTTCTAGCTTTTTTTACTCTCTTATGAATTTTAAGGACATTACAATAGTTTTTCCCAAGGACAATCCAGTAATGCACTCTTGTGGCTTCTCCCGGTTTTAGCTCAGGAAGAGTCCAGCCGAGGGTTGAGTCAACCGAGCCGTGAGCGACGGGATTTCCACTCAAAGAAGCGTTGTTTTCCATATCTTTCCATGTGCCTTCAAGTCCTTTCCATTCGGCTGTCCCCACCGCATACTGGTCAAAGACAGGGTCACTGGAATGCAATAAATAACGGTCTCTCTTATAGTGGATAAGAGTATTTTTGTCGATTACTGCAGTTTCTCCGATTTTGGTTTCAAGAATTCGATAGTTCTGGTTGGAAAAAAGGCGCAGGTGCTTTAATGTATTTGAAATATTCCTTACCTCTAAAGTTCTATAAAATATGTTTACTGATGGATGGACAGTTTCCCAAATTTTAATTCTAAGCCCTATATCTAGATTTTCGAATACCGTTTCTCCAATGTTTGAAACGGCTTCCATAAAAGGTTCAACATTCCCGTTTTCAATAGCTTCTCTATTTACTTCTTCTCTATCCTTTTTGTCTTCAGAAAATTCAAGCATGCGTGTGCATAAACTTTTCTTAAACTCCGACTTGTATTGCTGCTCAATTTTCCACTTTTCCAGCCAACTGCAGTATAGAGAATCAAGGTCACATATACCGACTTTTATTGAATTCCCATGGTTTTCTAAACCTACGTATGGGAAATAGACGTCCCTTATAGTTCCTTTTTCATCAGCACAAATAAGGATCTTTCCATTTCCGAAAATCAGTGGCCTAATCTCTGACACCTCTTCTCTGTTTTTCCTTAATTAAAACCCAAAAAATAATAAATATACAAAAATCATATGAGAAAACTTAATCCGCATTCTTCAATCTGGTTTCCGAATTATTCTAATATTTCGGTTCAAAATTGTTTTCCAGAAAAATCATATGATTATTAAATCTATTAATTCAAACAGTTTAGAGAAAACGAAACTATGAGTGAAAAAAGAGAATTTAATAGTATCTCGTATAAAAGTACGTGGTATGGAAGTGAGAATCTACTTTAAAAGTAACTTTTAGATAATTATCTAAATAAATCAGCAATTTGTCCTTAAAAAAGTTGAGGAAAAAGCGGTCTATTGCACGCTGGCATGCCTGATAGCTGCTCGGAATAGATTGAATCCAGAGAAATTGTTTCCCCAAGCCTTAGCTGAATTTTAAGGTACACATTAAAAATAAAAAAATAAGGAGAATGCCCTTAAAAAAGGAAGTGTTTTCCACTGTTTCTATTTCAGTGAGTTTCTATTTACTAGCAAGTTTTTTAGCAATTTGAGCTACATGCCTGCCCTGATAGCGGGCCATTGCAAGTTCGTTTTCTGAGGGCTGGCGACTTCCATCCCCTCCTGCAATTGTTGATGCCCCGTACGGACTGCCACCTGTAATTTCGTCCATCCTCGTTTGCCGCTTTTCGGAATATGGAAGCCCGACAATAATCATTCCAAGATGAAGCAAACTGACATGAAATGAAAGGATTGTAGATTCCTGGCCTCCATGCTGCGTTGCGCTGGAAGTGAATACACTGCCTACTATTCCGACAAAGGCGTCCTGGCTCCATAATCCACCAAGGCCGTCCAGGACCGTACGCATCTCAGCAGTCATCATCCCATAGCGAGTAGGAGTTCCGAATATCAATGCATCTGCGCCAGCGAGTACGTCCTTATACATATCACGTGAAAGCACAGGTACATGGGCAAAAAGCTTTTTTGTCTCAGTTGCTCCCATTTTCTCAATTACCTCATTAGAGAGGGTCTCAGGTACCTGATATATTCCCACTTCAACTCCCTCTACTTCTCTTGCTCCGGCAGCTGCGGCTTCTGCCATCTTGTAAACATGCCCGTGAATGCTATGGAAAATAATGTTAACTTTAACCATTTGATCCCTCCTTTATTGCCAAAAATCCCATATCCCTTCTTAAAAATAGTCTTCTGATACTTATAAATCTTGTTGGAAGATATTAGTTCTCTAACCACATTTAGTTAATTGACTTGCAAATTAAATAACGAAATATATCAAAATAGTTATAAATAAATATGCTGTATAAGCTGTTTATGCCCTTTCTTTCTATCGTAATGCCCTCTATGAATGAAGAAGAAACCATCCAAATTTGCATCGAAAAAGCTCAGTCTATAATAAAAAAATACGGTATAGAAGGGGAGATTATAATTTCCGATAACTCCTCGGACAGAACCCCTGAAATCGCCGCATCTATGGGTGCCAAAGTGATAGGCCCGATAAAGGGGTATGGAAACGCCTATTTAAAAGGATTGGCTGAAGCAAAAGGAGATTACATTGTTATTTCAGATGCGGATGATACATATGATCTGCTTGAACTCGAGAAATTTTTAAATCCTCTTATGTCAGGAGAAGCAGATTTTGTGATAGGGACCAGAATAAAGGGTCATATTAAAAAAGGAGCTATGCCCTGGCTTCACCAGTACATCGGTAATCCTCTATTAACCGGAATGCTTAATTTCCTGTTCAAAACAGATATTTCGGATGCTCATTGTGGAATAAGGGCTTTTACAAAGGAAGCTCTTGAAAAGATGAATCTAAAAACCCACGGTATGGAATTAGCATCCGAAATGGTAATCGAAGCGGCAAGAAGTGGGTTGAGGATAAAAGAAGTTCCTATAACTTATTATTCACGCATAGCCCCCTCAAAACTGCGTTCTTTCCACGATGGCTGGAGACATGTACGTTTTATGATGCTCTACCAGCCCGTTCCGTTCCTGTACCTTCCCGGTGCTTTTGTATTTATATTGGGTTTATTGATAACAACCTCCCTTCTATTCACTGGAAGTGCTGCATACAATCGATTACATTCATTTATTTTGGGAAGTATGCTATTGATTATGGGCGGCCAGATACTTGCTACTGGAGTCTACATGAAAACATATGGTCTTATTCATGGGATTTACAGGAACAATTCGTTAGGTAAGGTACTGCTTAATTACCACTCCCTTGAGAGGGAACTGTTTGCAGGCTCATGTATCCTTGGGCTTGGGGTAATTCTCGGGCTGAGAGTTGCCTATACCTGGATCAGTTCCGGATACGGTTCTCTCAAAGAAATCGAGTCTGCAGTAATTTCAATGGTGCTTGCTGCAGTGGGACTCCAGCTTATGTTTTCTGCAATCTTTGTAAGTGTCATGCTTCTGGAAGTCGATACAGACTCGTAAGAGTGGTAA
>JAUPKV010000411.1 GCA_030837265.1 Methanobacteriota archaeon | reverse complement strand
GGCCTCTTCACCATCATTAACTTCAGCAACCACTTCATGTCCATGCATTAAAAGAATGTCCTTTATTACCATTCGCATTAATTCAGCATCGTCTACGATCATAACTCTAGCCATATATTTCACTTCTCTCGTCCAAAAGAGCATAATTCTTGATTGGGTTTTATCTTTGAATGGTTTAAAAGACAATTTTATCGTTGTTTAAAAAACTATACGAGGCCCTCTATATTAAACTTTTCAAATTGTCTTTAATAAATAGGAAATCTTAAAATTATGATTTTTGAGCGTTCTAAAGTTTATAAAAAGTATAGTTAGAAAATTTACAAAAGCTTTTAGATTATACTTACTTTTTAATATTTTTTGACCAATTTCGATCTATTTTAGGATTTTTCTTTTTGTAGGTCTTTATATTTTATCCTAGTAATTTTTAATAGCTCATTAGTTAACTACCAAATCGATAACCCCTTAATTTCCACTGCAAACCCATTCATAAGAGTTATTGCTTGGTTAACCCTATGAGTTTAGCCATGACAATCCCGCACAAAAAATTCTCATCAAACAAACAGCTAATAATTCTTTTAAATCCTTTTTATTTGCTAATCCACTTTTTACTAAAAATAGAGACTATTTTCGAAGAAAGTTACTGAAATTTTATCACAGCAACTCTCAAAGCAAATTATCAGATTATAATATGAAGCTAAATTTTTCATTCGTCATCTTGTTGTAACTTCGCAGCCATCATGAGTTATTATTATCGTATGTTCTGCCTGGGCTACTAGCCCTCCTGAACTTTCAACCAGCACGGGATAAGAGTGGAGAATTCCTGCTTTTTCCAATTGTATTAACGAAAAATCAAGTTTGTCGGACACAAGCCAGCGTTTAGCAAAGGGTAATTCCCTGTATTCTTCTACCTGCTTCAGTACATTTCGGACAGCAGGCAGGCGGACTGGCTTTTTTCTTATAAGACTATATATCTCTGCCCAGCTTCCGTCATGAATGAGCCCGACTCCATCAGTAGCGAAAGGTTCGATTGCGAACACATCCCCTTCTTTAAGAACTATTCCTCCTTCTACACGCTTATTGGGGATTGGAGGTTCATCATGAGCCTCATATTGAGAAAGTCCATGGCCTGTGAGATTAATCACAGGATTTAACCCATAGCCGCGAATACTGTCCTCTATTGCAGCTCCGATCTTCCCTGTAGTAATTCCTGGCCTTGCAAGATCAATAGCTGCAGCGAGAGCTTCTTCAGCTGCTTTTAAAATATCGGAATTTCCTGAGAGATCAACAGTCACAGCTGCATCTGCAATGTATCCGTCCACATGGACACCAAGATCAAGCTTCACCATATCTTTCCTGAAAACTTCAATGTCTCCTGACTTTGGTGTTGCATGAGCAGCTTCCTCGTTTCTAGAGATATTGCAGGGAAAGGCTGGTCTGCCTCCAAGCTCGAGAGTTCTTTTTTCTACAAATTCCGCAACCTTTAAGAGGCTGTTTCCAACTGTTATCATCTCTACAGCCTCATCCCTAACCATTTTCAGTATCCTGCCTGCTTCCCTGTATTTTTCAAGGATTATCTGCTTGCCGTTCAAATTATCAGTCATGTAATCCCTTCTTGCATTGGTTAATAATAAAGGCAATAATAATTGCCTAATCCTCACAACTCGAATTTTTTCTCTAAAGATGTTAAATTCTCACAGCCATTCTCAGTAACCAGAACTAAATCTTCCAGTCTGATTCCACCAATTTCCGGGTAGTACAGACCAGGTTCGATAGTAATCACGTTACCGGTCTCAAGAAAAACTTCAGTTTCTCCTATTCCTGGAAGTTCATGTACGTCCAGTCCGACTCCGTGCCCTGTTGAATGAATAAATCCAACCTTCGATCCGCTCTTATAGGTGTCATAGCCCAGCTTCTCGAATGTTTTACAGACCTCATTGTGCACACTGGCTGCAGACACTTCTGGTTTGATCATTTCAAAAGCTTTTTTCTGGGCTGTATGCACAGCTTCGTACATTTCTTTAAGCTCTTTTGTAGCTTCTCCATAGATAACGGTACGAGTCATATCTGCAAAATAACGCTTTTTCTTGCTCCTAGGGAATATATCCAGAATAATTGGTTCATTTGCCCTGAGAGGACCATCAGTAGTCCCATGGGGATTTACTGTATCCTTACCACATGATATAATAATCTCTTCTGTTTCACATCCAAAATCAAGCAGTCTATGATCAATGATTGAATTTACTCCAATCCCTGTTAGCGGCTGCCCATTGTGATATAGGATTCCTCCCTTTTCTTCTGCTCCTGCTATCAGGGCAATCGCAGCTTCCATAGCCTTTTCTCCTGCCATCTGGGCATATTTTATAGCCTCAATTTCCTCAGGACTTTTTCGGCTCCTTATTCTTCTAAACGGACTTTTCACAGGCACTATTGTAAAACCTGTTTCTTTGAGGCAATTCGAATAAAAAGTTGGAAAATCATAAGGTACTGCAATTCTCTTAATCCTTTTTTCCATGAGCAAATCCGAGATGCAGCCGGCGTAGGCAATTGAGGCATCTTTCTTTTCTTTGAACTTCTCTCTGAAGCCAAAATCTTGAATCGTTTTAATAATAGGAACCCTTGACTCTATTTGAGCTCTCCCCTTTTCCATATCCGAAATTAAAAGTATTTCATCACCGGCTGCAGTCTGCAGGTAAGCAAATTCGTCCGAAGCCAGGAAGTTAGTGACATAGTAAATGTCGGAATTATGAATGTTTCCCGTCATAAGATAAGTGTCAGTTCCAGCTTCTTCAAGGGCCTGCTTTATATTGAATTTTGGATCTATCATGCAAGGTAACTCGGCGTGTTTGGTTAAAATCCTTATTGTCAATGCTTTTCTCGTCTTTCTTTAATATCTTATCTATCTTTTATATTTCGTCTGCTTTTGGTTTTATCCTTTTTGATATTTGTCTGTTTTTTAAAGCTCTTTGTCTCTTTGACTCTTGTAATCTTTGACTTTCTTCCTTTATTTCGTGATTTAATATAAAAAAATCCTCAAGTCTCTCAAAGTATCGGTTCAAAGAAGCTGTCATTTCATCGGAAAATCTGAGAAAACAAACATATTTTCTTTTTCCTCTCTCTTTTACCCATCCTTTCTCTTCAGGCTTCCCACCATTCACGTTCTCTAAGATTTCTGTGGAGCAGCCAAGTATAAATCGAATGCTTACTGTTAGCTCCTTTAACATATTATCTTTTTTAAATTCCATATAGTCCCTGGAAATTCCTGCCAGCGGCTGCGTTTTTCTTTGGATCCAATAATCGTCCCGATTCAAATGGGAGTCTACAATATGCGGTACTCGGAAGGGCAATTCTTTTAAGCCTGACTTTAGTTGACTGAGCTTTTCATTATCAAGTGCTGAATTTTTAGAAGAGGAATCATTCTCCAGAGAAAGTATGGCCTGTTCTATTTCTCTTCGAGTCCACACTAATGTAAATTGCTTAACTACTTCAATAAAAGTTTGAGTTTCGATATCCATCTTTTCTCTGGTGTCTTCCAGTCTTGCAAGTAAGCGATTATGTTTCTCCTTGGAATCATCAGAAATGTTATCTTCAATTTCCATTTTTCATTTTCTCATTTTTTCATTTTCTCATTTTTTCATTTTCTCATTTTTTCATTTTCTCATTTTTTCATTTTCTCATTTTTCCATTTTCTCATTTTTCCATTTTCTCTTTTTAATTCCTTTTAGTCTTATCCCTATTCTCTTTAATCTTATCTAATTTTTTCTTAATGATCTCCTTTCCTTAGCCTTTAATTGCACAGAGTAATTTATCCTAGTTTTCATTTCTTTCTTAAACTATTTTCCAATTCTTCTTTAAACTAATTATTAATAATATTAAATAAGTTAAGTAACATTTTCAGAACTAATTATAAAAATTAAGACACACCCACAGTTTCCACTGGAACTCTAATTCTAAAAGGTAAAACTTAAACTTCTGCTACCAGCATAAGCTCATATTTTACTTAATCAATGATTAAAAAGATATTCTAGAGATAAATAAGGTAACTAATTACTAAATAATATCAGTTAACATCAATTAATTTAATCCAAAAGTGAGGTATATTTAAATTATCCGTAACATGTGAATAATCAAAGAAACAAAATTTACACTGGAAGCATAGGTGTTAAAACAATTCAGACGTGCTAAGCTCTCAAGACAATGTGGAGAATGATTCATTTTATTAATAAATGTAGCTATTTTCAAACTTAAGTAATGTGTTGGTTTTTCTATACAAGAAAAAGAGACAATGATGCTGATGTACCTTAAATAACAACTCAGAGGATCAGATGTGACTGCTGGATACATTGATTTTAAAGATTGGAAACTCTACTATGAAATGGAAGGAAAAGGGGAGCCACTTGTGCTCTGCCATGCGGGCTTCGTAGATAGTCGCATGTGGGATGACCAATGGGATTCTTTTACACAAAATTATAAGGTACTTCGCTTTGATATGTGTGGATTTGGGAAATCTGACCCTGTATCGGAACCCGTTTCTCGCCGTCAGGAACTGTACGACCTGTTACAGAAACTCGATATCAAACGTGCAAATTTACTGGGTTGCTCTATGGGAGGGCAAATGGTAATAGACTTTACACTTGAACATCCGGAGATGGTATCATCGCTAATTATCGTTAATGGGACCCCTGGAGGCTTCGAAATGCAAGGTGAGCCTCCGTCTCAAATTTTGGAAATGTTTCAAGCAATTGAAAAAGGAGATCTTAAACGTGTAAGTGAACTGCAGATTCACCTCTGGGTTGATGGAATCTACCGTCATACACAGCAAGTAGATCCTCACATTCGCCAGAAAGCAGCTGAGATGAACAGGATAGCAGTGGAAAATGAAACCTGGGCTAAAGCTGATGCCCAACCCTTCAACCCCCTTAATCCTCCAGCTGTTGAGCGGCTGTCAGAAATCAGTATTCCCACACTAATTTTGGTTGGCTCATTAGACCATCCTGAGATTTTGAGAGCAGCTGACCTGCTTGTCAATAAGATAAGTGGAGCAAAGAAAATTATTTTATCCGATACTGCTCATGTACCTAATATGGAAAAACCAGCCGAATTTAACCAAATTACACTTGATTTCTTAAGCAGTGTGCGGTGATTTTTGTAATTTCAAATTTATTCATAGGTTTTCTT
>JAUPKV010000410.1 GCA_030837265.1 Methanobacteriota archaeon | reverse complement strand
TACCCGATACGAGAGAAATATTGCTGAGCTTAAGGCAGCGGTAGAAAAACTTCAGCTGGGTTAAAGATTTGTTTTAAGCCTCTGAATTCTGTATTTAGATTAACTCTTTCTGGCTGCATTTTGTAGTGCGTTTTTTGATTAATAAGTTCTCATGAGCGGAGCGCAACTCGGGATAAGTAACTATAGTCAGTAAATATATTACTTTTTAATTTATATATTTAATACGTATCTAATTATCAGATAAAGTCATATTTTGACTTTATCAGTTGAGAGTAAGACAAAATCTTGGGGGTCGAGTACCAAAAATAAAAAGGATGCGACCTCAAATGAATAAATTTGTAAAGTGGCTAATGATTGTGTCAATTTGCATGATATTTGCAATGGACAGCATAGTTCTATTGTCACTCAAAGCTGGCGCGGCAGTCGTCGTATCTCAAGAAACGATTGCCAACTCCTCAGAAAATATGACAGGTAGCTCTATGGGACTTGGTGTTCAGTTTACTGACCAATCAACAAACAGTTCACCGAGCATGTTCTCGAATTCCGGAAATGGCGGAAACACCACAATCCTGAATCCTTCTAATATCATGCAAGTTTAGGACCAAAGGTAAAATGAGATTGAAAATGCTCTCACCTCAGAACCACAGAAAAAACAGAGCTAAGGGATAAATGGAGACAGACATTTGTTTCTTTCCTCTGTTCCAATGGATTCTTCTAATTCTTTTCTATTTAATTGGAGTAACCCCAACATTCGTCCCATGAGCCACAAATTATACAAAAACAAGCTCTGTAGAAGGCTCTTCTTGGCAGCTTTAACCGAGTTTGAACGGAAACTCATTCGCGAACAGATACACTTTTGATTGTCTAACTTCTAGTCACAAAGCAGGCGCATAATGCCGTTTTCTGACCCGTTGCTGATGTCCCTTGGGCTCTGGTTGCGGCTGGTGGCACGAATGTTGGGATTACCCCTTTTATATTTGTACATACATTATCAAAATATGAAAGATACAATAATCTGCGAGGATAATCCCGAAAACAGAGAAAAGTACGGAATAAAGACAACTACAAGCTTCAGAAACGATTTCGAAATAATCAAAAAACTCTCTGATGATATTGAAATTACAAGCGATTTCGCAGAATTAATAATGAAATCAGCAAAAGGACAAATAAAATCATATGCTTTAAACGGTCGTGTGTCAGTTTTTCTGTATTGATTCCGGTACGTGACAGTATTTTCGGTTGTGGTGCAAAAAATCCGGTTCCGTTGCAAAAAAATTGGCTATTTTACAAAACCAGTGAAAAATATCACAAATCGGACATTTATATGCCATAAACATGTCAAAAATGATGCAAAAAGCGATAGTTATGGCCTAAAAAGGCAGTAAAATTATTTTTGCAACAGAACCGCTGGGGTGCAATTCCATCCTAGAAGCTAAAGGACTCTCCATTTACCGGTGCATAGGCTTCTATCCCGATTTCTTCCGAAATCCATTGCGAGAAAGCTTCAGTTTTGTCTCCATGCACTACAAAGATCCTTTCTGTCCCTCTTTTGCAGAAATCTTTTACAATTTTTTTAAGTTCAGTGTCTCCGCTATGGGCTGAAAAATCATATTGTTCTATTTTAGGTTTGAGAAAAAGCATTTCGCTTCTTGTCTCAATAACTCCTCTTTCAAAGGCCAGACGACCGTTTGTGCCTTCAACCTGGTAGCCGGTTAGCAGGATCTTTGATCTGGGGTCTTTATAAAGCCTGCTAAGATAAAAAAGAGCTGGCCCCCCATTAAGCATTCCTGCTGTAGTTACAATCACAGAAGGTTCTTTTAATACAGAGTCTCGCTGCTGATCTTTTACAGCAATCGCACGCTTGAAAGCCCTGTCAAGAAGTTCGGGATTCTTAAGGTACTCAGGATATTTTCTAAGTATTTTGTATACTTCCAGACCCATACCGTCCACATAAGCCCTGATTCGGTGAGCATCAAGCAGCATAAGGATTTCCTGTGTTCTGCCTATTGCAAAAGCAGGTATTAGAGCTGTGCCCCCTCTGTCCAGAGTTTCCAGGACGGATTCGATAAACCTTTCTTCCGTTTCTTCCCTGGGAAGATGCTCTTCTCCGAAATAGGTGCTTTCAAGCACAAGCGTATCTGCCTCGGGAAATTCTTCTGCACCGGGAACTAGTCTTGTTTCCTGCAGGTTGAAATCTCCGGTATAAAACAGGCTTTCTCCGGAATCGGACTTGAGACGGATTCCCGAAGCTCCGGGAATATGACCTGCATTGTAAAAGCAGGCAGTGTAACCGTTGGTTTTGAAAGTTTCTCCATAGTGTTTTTTTCGGGTTATCCTTCGTACTTTCTGGAGGTCTTCGGGATCAAACGGGGATATACCCGAAAGTGTAGCCTGTGAGATTTTGAGGGTATCTTCCCCGAGCAGGCCTGTAAACTCTGCGGTCGGTGGGGTCATGTAGACTTCCGGGTCCTGATACATAAGGTTAGGAACAGCTCCGCAATGGTCAAGGTGCCCGTGTGAAACAAGCACTGTTTTTGGTTCCATGCTGTTGAGAGGATACTCTGCAGGATTTCCTGCTTTAATGCCATAATCGATCAGGACTTCCCCATTTACAAGCAAGCCGGAACGTCCAACTTCCCTGCAACCCCCTTTAAAGGTGATCTCCAGAAAAAACACCTCTTAAAAATAATAATATATAATTATATTTGCTCTGGTTCAATAGTCTCTGGCAGTTTCAAAGGTAGCAGTTTCAATGGCAGCTTCTTCAATGTTATTATCTTCAACAGCAGTAGCTTCAACAGGAAGGTTTTTAACTGTGTTACTGCATGAAGTCTGCCAATTTTTAATTTTCTTTGTGCTGATTTTAATTACTTTGGCAAGTTCTATCGCATCGGCTTCAATAAGGGCTTCTACAGTTTTTATTCCTGCTTCTTCGAGTTTCACCGCAGTAGCCTTACCAATACCTTCTATATCGGTTATTGACTTCGGTCTTTCTTTTTTCGGTTGTTGGGCCTGCTCTTCTTGTTTTGTTTTTTGCCACTCGACAAAATTACATTGCGGACAGCCAAGATCCCATGCACGCTTTCCCAGGTTAATTATACGGATATGGTGTATCTTATGAGTCTCGCAGAATTTGTCGGTAACGATAATTTGTCCGCTCTTCGGCAGAGGCAGGGCAAAAGTACAGTTCGGATAGTTAGTGCAGCCGATGAAGCGGCTTCCTCTTTTCGACCTCCGGATCATCAGTTCGCTTCCGCATTCCGAGCAGTTACCTATGATCTTGTCTTCCCTCAGGCCTGCTTGAAGGGATTCCACAATCTTATCCCGGTTTTTGTCGAGTTCTGAGAACACCTGCTTCAGCATCTCCCGTGATTCTTCAAGAACGGAAGCCTCTTTGATTTTACCTTCTGCAATCTTGTCCATATTCTCTTCAAGCAGCTTTGTCATGTCCGGTTTTGTGATTGTGGGGGAGTATTTTTCAAGGGCGTCGATGACTGAAAAAGAGGTATTGGTTGGCTGTACGGGATTTCCATGGATATAAGCCCTTGAATAAAGCTTACTTATTATTTCATGCCTGGTTGCCTTTGTCCCCAGCCCAAGCTCCTCCATTATCTTGATTAGCCTCCCCTGTCCATAACGTCCGGGCGGCTGGGTTTCCCTGTCAAGCATCTCTGTTTTTATCACTTTTAGAGCTTTTCCTTCTTGCAGCTCGGGGAACACCCTGTCTTCGGGAGCATTATAAGGATAAAACCATCTCCAGCCAGGCTCAACTAGCCGCGCACCGCTTGCCCTGAATTCTTCCCCGTTTATATCGAGTTTCAAACGCATGGTTTCCCATTCACTCGGCTCGGCAAATGTCGCAAAAAATCGCCTGACAACCAGTTCGTATACTTTCCACTCATCCTCTTTTAAGTCTGATTCTTTTGCAAGGGAGGCGGGAAAGATTGGAGGATGGTCAGTAGTTTCCTTTTTCCCTCGCGTAGGATTAAGTTCGGGTTTTTTGAGAAGGGCATTTGCATATTCACTAAAGTGTCCTTCCTTGAAAATCTCTATCTGTGCCCTTAAATCCAGTGTATCGGGATAAACTGTATTATCTGTCCTGGGATATGAGATATATCCGTTCGTATAGAGAGATTCGGCTATGCGCATAGAGTTTGACGGACTGAGTCCGACCGAGTTTGCTGCGCTGATAAAACCTGTGGTATTAAATGGGGTAGGTGGCTGGTCGGTTCTGTTCCCGGTTTCAATCTGCTTTAATTCAGCTTGTTTTCCAAGTTTTTTGAAAACTTTTTCTGCTTCCTTTTTGTCCAGGAAGCGACGAGTTGAGTGCTGGGCAGAAAAATTTTCCCCTTTCTCATTCTCAAGTTCTGCGTGAATCTCCCAGTAAGGAGTGGTTACAAAAACGTTCCTCTCCTTTTCTTTGTCAACTATGAGAGACAGAGTTGGGGACTGGACTCTACCTACCGAAAGGAACATCTTCCCAAGCCTGCCTGCTGCAAGGGAAATATAACGAGTAAGGGCTGCTCCCCATACAAGGTCAATAACCTGCCTTGAATGGCCAGCATCCGCAAGATTGAAGTCGATATTAGTAGGATTTGAAAATGCAATTTCTATTGCCTTAGGGGTTATGACACTGTAGCGGACCCTATCAAATGGAATATCGGAATTTACCTGTTTTATAATGTTGAGGGCTTCAACTCCAATAAGCTCGCCTTCTCTATCATAGTCAGTAGCAATTGTGGCTCTAGTCGCAGTTTTCCCCAGGCTTCGGAGAGCGGTTACGATCTTCCGGTTAATTGGAGTCGTTATAATTTCCGCGTCTACAAGGGCTCTTGCATCAACTTTCTGCCAATTATTATACTCTTTGGGGAAATCGATTCCTACGATATGACCGGACAGTCCTACGACCGCAGTCTCCTGCCTGGCATCAGCAGGTCCGGTTTCATATCTATAAACATCTACTCCGCTGACTCTATCTTTCTTAGGGCTTTTTGGAGCCAGAATAGCAGCTATCCTCCTTGCTGCGATATTTTTTTCCGTTACAATAAGATGCATTTAAAACTCCGATAAATTTTTTATAAATTCATTGGAGGAATACCCGCGTACCCCGCGTTCCTGCCAGTCTAGACCTACCTGATCCTTATTTCTTCAAGTTTCTTTTTGTAATATAAATTTTTGGATCAAATTCCGAAATATACTGTCATCCGTAACTAAAATTCGATTCAGGTATATTAGTCTGCCCTTTTTTCCTCTCTTAATCAAAGTTCTACTATTTAAAATCTTTCAGTCCTTTACAGCTCTTGAATCAACCTGAAAGCAAGCTCTACTGCTTTTTTCCCTTCATTGCATTGCAACCCTTCCCAAATGATTTCAAGATAAATGATTTCAAATATAATGACTCTGGATTTCTATAATCTCCAAGCTGTTTTTTGCTTTTGAATATTCTTCAAGTGGTTCCATATTGAGCTCGAGGAAGCTGTGTCCCCAATTAAACTTAGACAGGACTTTTTTAGCCTGCTCTTTTTTTCCTAAAATATAGAGGGCTGCTGCAAAAGCCTCAGCAGAATTAAGCTTAAATGGCCTTCCGAAGTTCACCGGATTACCTGCAAGCAGAAAAGGTAAAGCCCTGTGTTCAAGATTCAATTTTCCAAGCTCGGGAAAAATCCTGTCCACTTCTTCCCAGGAGCAGTCAAGCACTATTATCCCGTAACCCGGGTCATCCGCTGGAGAAATAGCTTTTTCTGCCATCGGATCCAGAAGGATTGCCGAACGTGGGAGTTTTGATACTCTATCATATAGACGGGCCAGGTCAAAACGGGACATTTTCTTTCCTGTGCATTTTTTGGGGTCACACTGATCGGCATGATAGATGTAAAGGGAAATATCCCGTTGTTTTGTAGGATTCATGTTTCCTCTTAATATTTGGAACTCTATTAAAGCAGCCTTTATTTACCCTTAACCTGCTGTTAATAATAAATGAAATTGGTTTATATATAATGCATGGTATATATTTGATATCCAATAGTTCTGGATATGCGGTATTCACTACAATTTTTTCCAATTTCTACTTTTAGAGATTAATATTTATTCTAATAATCTAATGAATTCTCAAATGAAACATGCTTATATAGTGGTCTCAGATTTGCATTTTGGCGGCGAGGGATGTAATCACAAAGAGTTTTGTAGTTTTCTTGAGTGGGTACGCAGCCTGGGACACCATCCCGTAACTGTAAAATGCAACGACAAAAAAATTATAATTGAAAATCCCGAAAAAATGATTCTCCTTGGGGATATTCTGGAATTGTGGAACCCTAAAAACGGTGATAGGGGAGATATTGTCAAGGACTGTATGCGACCTTTTACCTTACTTTCGAACCTCGACTGCGATAAGATATACGTACTTGGCAACCACGATGATTCTCTGGAAGGACTTGAAGGAAAAGTTGAATGTGAGCTCCTGGTTAATGGAACAAAATTCTATATTTACAATGGGCATTATCCTAAAAAGGATAAAAAGTCCGGTGTTGCACAAGGTCTTAAAATAGGAAATCGCTCGTATTTCTTCCTGCACGGCCATCAGTTTGATAAAAAAAAGGCTATTGTAAAGCTTATAACTAAATTCTGGGACCCTCTCGAATGGTTTCAGGATATTTTCCACGTTAAATTTACCAAAAATCACTGGAAAGAAAACTTTGTAATATTTTTATGTTTGCTACTAGGCGGGAAGTACTTTTTGTGGAACGGCATTTTGCAACATAGTTTCTTGAATGATCTGATATGGGATTTGTTTACCGGCTTTTTTGCTTTAAGCTCTGTCCCTGGTATTGTTGCTACAACCCAGGGAACTATTTATAATTCCATGAAACCTTTAAACAAGACAGCAGAACAGGTCATCGAGAATAAGTATTATCAAAAAAACAAAGAAAAGATAGATGCGGATGTTGTTATTTTCGGTCATACTCACTTTGCCAGTTCCTACGAACTAAAATTAAAATCAAGAAACAAATTATTCCTGAACAGCGGATGCTGGGTTGGTGCCGATAAGGTCATAAATGGAAAAAAATGTCATGCAAATACCTTCATATATTTGGATGAAACCGGAGCATATCTTTTGAAATGGAGGAAGGCCGGTAAAATCGAGTGTATTGAAGCTTTTGAATGTACTTAAGCTTCAAATTTAAGCTTATCTCAGAATTTCAGATCATAGCTTTTCCAGGCTCTCCGCCGAAGCTGGTTATTTCTATGCCGCAGGAGGTGCTTTTAGGGAGTGAGGGGACAGTTATAGTTTTCAAGTATTTTCATATTTATCTGCCTGCAACTCTCAATAAAAACAAGAGATTATATATTGGTCTTCTGCGTATTATGCAAAAATGATGCCTGTAAGCCTGCAGCTCGGCTAGATTTTTGCGCCGGTTCGGATTGATTACAAGTTGAAATATGAGCAGATGAGGATCATCCTTTCATGTTAGAAGGTTATAGCACATGTATGAAGATTTTGGAACAATAGTTAACAGGGGATTTTACAGTTGGGCTCGAAATCTGAATATCTGTATTCCATTCGTCCTTATCTTTCTTTTCAACATTATCATTTCTATTATGCTCTTTATTGCGATAGGCTTTTTAATTTTTGAGGCAAATGCGGGGAGCTTAACTGATTCTACTACTCCTTCCGAAACTGAAGTTCTTTCAATGTTATGGACGGGACTTACACATAATATAATACTATCTTCAGCTATTATTCTCGGTTTTATCCTATTCGGAGGATTCGTGCAGTCCTTTTTCACGGCCGGGGCAATAGGAATGGCAAGAAAAGCAACCGAGACCGGAGATACAGTCCTGCCTGATATGATTGTTTCAGGATCAAAAAACGCATTCCGACTTTTTCTGATATACCTGTTAATAGGGTTGCTGATGCTTGCTGGGATCGTTTTTGTGGTGCCTGGAGCGCTTATGTTCGGGGATCTGAGTGTACTGATTTATAATCCGCAGGTTACATCGGTTCAGGGAGCGGGTTTGCTTGCTTTCGGAATAATTCTATGGGCTGGATATATGCTATTTTTAAATATTGCACTTTCTTTTTCTCAATACGCCCTTGTAATCGATGAACTTGAGCCTCTGGAAGCTTTAAGCGCCGGTTTTCGCTTCTTTAAGGAAAATAAGCTTGACGTTTTGTTTATCTGGTTTATCACTTTAGGGCTGAGTTCAATTGACATATTTATAAACAATCAGTTTGGTACCAAAAGCCTTCTGATATCAGGGCTGACACTTCTGCTTTCCATGAGTGTTATCCAACCCCTTATAACCGTTATCTATACCCGTCTTTACTCGAGCAGGAAAGGAAAGAAAATCTATAATCCGGTTGATCTACTTTCCTGTCCGGAAAAGTGCTAAATATTCCTTACGGTTTAATATGTTTTATACCCTGCCAAGCAGTTTGCAGGCCTGGCATACATCTTCAGTACATGTCTCCCCGCAGATCCTGCATTTTTCTATTTTTGCAGGAGGAAGTCCTTTTGCAAGAGCTCCTGCAAGCTTGTCAAATCCCCGGAGTAGGGAGTACTTGGTTCCAGGGTGTTTTATCTCGAAATTATTCAGCATCTCTCTCACTTCCCCCCTTAAGGCTTCTCCTGCATATGGGCATTCGCTAAAGTCTACCGGGAGGGAATTCACAAGAGCATAGAGAGCAACTTCTTTTTCTGGAATATTCCGGAGAGGCTTTGCCCTCAGTACAAGGCCAGCTACTGCCGCAGGCTGGGAAAACCTGATCATCCGGTCTACATCTCCTCTCAAGTGGTTGAGAAGCACAGTCTGTGCCTCATCATCCAGATTGTGCCCTGTGACCAGTTTTGTAGCTCCGATATCAAGAGCTGCCCTGTTAAGGATATTATTTCTAAGGACTCCGCAGTAGCTGCATGCGCCTTTTTCCCGGTCCAGGGCTGCCAGTTTGTCCATAGTTACACCATGTACGTCCTTAAAAGATCTTATTATGTGTCGGATTCCCAGTTTACCGGTCAGGTTCTTTGCGACTTCCAGAGTATTGAAACGGTAACCTTCAATTCCTTCATCAACTGAAACTGCAACAATCTCAATATCCGGCCGGTTTCCCAGAATTTTATGCATTATATAAAGAGCAACCGAACTGTCCTTTCCTCCACTCAGCGCTACTGCTATTACGTCATTTTTCCGGATGTTGTACTCTTGCCGGATAGTCAGTTTGATTTTCCTTTCCACATCTTCAACAAAATGTTTTTTGCAAAGATGCATTCCGGAGTATTTTTGAAAAATTATTGCATCATGGTTGCATTTTTTACATTTGATCGTCATTTTTCCAATTTCCACAAGGGCAATCAATTTATTTTATCCATAATATTAAGTTCTGTATTATATATTTTTCAATGAAATATGAAGCAACTTTATACATTCGATAATGAATTTTTGGACAACTGGTCAAATAGGTACTATATGATTGTGTTTATATATTAATATGGTATTTTTATTATATATTGTAGAACCCGAGTTTCAAATACAAATATACATGAAAGAACAAATCGTTTATTAACGGAAGGATTGAACGATGAGGCAGCAGGATATTATAATCAGGCAACTGGCAGAAAGAGTGATATATTCAATAGAACCTGCAATTCCTTATCTTACTATAGGGACAAAAAAAGCCGCTGAGAAAGCTGAAAAAAAGTTAGGGCCCGAGATATGGGATGTAATGAATAAGCTGTGGGAACTACTTTGTCCGGAAGATTGTCCCGAATTGGAAATAGCCGCCAGGGATATTCTCTCTGCACCGTCAAATCCTGAGGTAAAGCAAGCTTTGATCCAGGTTATTATAAAATCTTTTGAAAACAACCTTAATCTGGTTAGGGAAGTTATTTATTTTATGGGAAAAGAAGAAGTTCGGAGAATCATGGCTGAAGATAGTAGTGCGAACGATACGGGACAAAGTAGAGATGAAAGAGACAAAGTCCTTAAGGAATTTAACAGATTAATGGAGGAATTTCTGACAAAAGGTAGTACTTTTCAGGACCTGGAGCAGTTAGGAATCCCCAGTGTTAAAATAGCTGACCTTGATGACGAAATTACAGCCGAGGGCACCGTCATTGTTGAAAAGTCGTGGCAAAGATACACCCACATTGTACTGGACCAGAGACTTTTAACTGAAAATACTCCTCTTGCTGCCCGGATGGATCAAATTGCAGAAGTCAAGGTTAAAAATCAAAGTAGAGAAGCTCAGAGAACACAGGCTCTTTTCTTACTTGCTTCTCAGCTGAAGGGCCCGATAAAAGAGGAATTCATGGAAAAATCTCTTGACTTTGCCTGCAATATCCAGTTTGGAGATCTAAGAACGGAAATTCTTTCCAATATCGTTCCAATTCTTGAAGGTCCAAGAAAAATCGAATTTATTAATAAGGCTTTTTATTCTGCCTCAGCTATCGAGGACGAAGTAGAAAGAGCCCTTGTCTTTGCTTCTCTTGGTCGACATCTGAGAGGGCCGGGTAAAGAAGAACTAATTGTACGCATTTTCGAATTCTCGCCCTTTATTAAATATGATGATGCAAAATTCCAGATCCTTTCTTCGTTTGTTCTGCACCTGTACGGATCGGCGGAGTACAGGGCAGAAAAGAAGGTCCGGGATATTATTAACACAGCTCTTGAGCTTGTATCAGGGCTCATTTCAGGATACCGGAAGATAGAGTCATATTCTATGCTTCTTCCATTTCTGAATGAGCAAAAAAAATATGAAATTATCGGAACAGCTCTTCAATTAGCTTTCAATCTTAAAGACAGGGACATGAGATCAGAAGCTTTCTCACTAATAATTCCTTATCTGGAAGAACCCAGAAAAAGTGAGATTATCGGAGAAGCCTTTAAACTTGCAAGTGAGATAAAATCCGAGTATCGCAAATCACGGGCTTTTTCCTCGCTTGCTCCTTATATGGAGAGCTAAATGAATCGAAAAAATAATGGGAATCTATAGTTTTGTTTTTGCAAACTATATTTTATCCCTTAGGAAGATTAATGAATATACTCATACTCAATTTTGTACATTGAGTGTTTAAGTCCTTCCATATTGAACCTGTGTTTTCCGATTTTCGAGGTCTCAAGAATTTTCTGCTTTATATAATACAAAGAGCCCAGCAGACTATCACTGTCTTCTGCCTCCGGATCTGCGGCACAGGGGTGAATATTCTCTTCAAGAGCTGCCTGCAGCTTTGGATCCAGGTCGTTTATAAAGTAAGAATCCAGGACCAGTAGATTTGAGGTCTGCTCGTAAAAGCTTGCCAGATCCAACATCCATTGAGGTACTCCCGAATATCCCGAATACATCTGTAACGTATATATCTGCTTGTTGAGGAATACAAGGTAACTTGAGATTGTATTTATGAGTTCCTCAGTTAGTTTTTTATCCGGAAATACAATTGGGAAAAACCCGATAACTGAAGGGGATGTATAATTCTCGAAAATCAACTCAGACCTGCACAGCGCAGGAAAAAGCCTTACAATTGGGCTGTTCAGAACAGCAGTAACATAAGGATACTTATCAGGCTCTTTAAGCACAATCCCGCATCCGTTCTCAAATACATAATTTCCGACCGAATCGTATGCAGCCTGTATATGAAAACCTTCAGTAGCTACGATTTTCGGAGTATACAGGTATTCCAGCAAATGTTCCCCGATTATGCTGTAATCATCAGAGTCAAGAGGGGAAGTGTCGTGTAGAAACTGGTTTTTGTATTCAAGAATTCTATTGTATGCTTGAGGGAACCTTCTTTTTAATTCATCAGGTGGAATAATTCTAGATTCTTTCTTTTCGCCTTTATCATAAAGATCATAAGGCAGCAGGAAACGGTAAGGCAAAGAGTTAAGTGCAAACTTTCCGGAAAAATCTCCCGATGCAAATGGGTAGACAATTTCTGGTTCTGAAAACACGGGCTTACATAGGCCTTCGCAAAGATAGAATAAACCGAAATCGTCTTCCTCAGGAAGGAGCAGCCTGTGCATCAAAGTATTTTTTGTGCTTACACCCCCAAAGATGCACTCTGAGATGTCGTCCAGTGTTACAGGAATTTCACAAATTTTTTCTACGATTTTCTTTTCTTCGGTTTGCATTAATTTTTCACTTCTGTAGAAGTTCTTTAAATGAGCATTTTTTGATTTTTCTTTTTCAGGACTATTAAAGATCCGAAATTTCTCACACTCATCTCACGACTTCTGGTTTTTCACATATTTGAAAGCTCAGCATTTGATTTGGTAATTAGATTTTACATCGGTAACTCTCGGTTCCTGAAATCGAACACAATTCCGAAACTATTAAAATACCGATCAAAATTGACAATCGGATGATCCCAAATATGCTTAAACTCCCTAAAGAATATATTATTTATTTATTCTATACAATTTATAACAAAACAATATATTATATAAATATATCCCAACTGAAAATAAATTATACATAAATTCGTGACAATAGTTTTTTAGAGATACTCGCAGCCTAATGTGTTTTTTAACTGTGCAAAATTCAAAAACGAAACAGAATTGATCATATTTTTTAATTATAATTATTTATTACTTCAAATATATTTATGTATGATTTCGTTTTACTTTGTTTGTATATGCAAGAGCATGTACATGTACTTATATTCATTTGAAATCTTTCCTATTTTGAAATGAGTATAAATATGGGGTTTAATATGTCTGAAAATGAAAAAATCGATATTAATACTAGAGTTAATCTAATTGCTAAATTAAAAATTTTGGAAAAAACAGAAAACATTGAAGAAGCTCTTGACTTTGCCTGTAATATTCCATATGGAGATCTAAGGGCTCTAGCTCTTTACTCAGTTGTTACATTACTGGAAGGCCCAACAAAAGCCGAACTTATTCAGAAAGCTCTTTACTCTGCCTCTTGCATCCAGGATGAAGATGAAAGAGCTCTGGTTCTTTCTTCTCTTGCCTGCCATCTGAATGGACAGGACAAAGAAAAACTACTTGCAAGCATCCTTGAGTTCTCTTTACATATTGAGTATGATGATGCAAAATTCCAGATTCTTTCTTCACTTATTCCATACATCGATGGTTCAACAAATAAAGAGATTATAGAAAAAGCACTCGATATGGTATCCGTGATGTTATCCGAATACCTGAGGATGGAGTCCTATTTGCTCTTGTTACCTTACCTGAGAGGTCAGAGGAAAAAAGAAATTTTAGAACAAGCTTTCGCATTGGCTACGAATCTAAGAGATAAAGATTTCCGGCCAGAAGCCCTCTCATTAATAATTCCACATCTTGAGGAGCCCCGAAAAAAGGAAATTTATGTGACAGCTTTAAATCTCGCACAGGGCATTCAGTCCAAATCTCGGAGAGAAGAAGCTCTTTCCTCTCTTGAAACGCTTGTTTGAAACCGGATAATAAAGAGTACACAGTAACCCTGGGTCCTCTTTCCTGTATTCTTTTTTTGTAAGTTTACTTTATAGCTTGGTGTATATGTTTCTATATTTAATTGTTTTTATATTTAATTTCAAATTGAACTTTATGAATTCAGATTTTTTTATTTGTCATCCTGTGAAATCTATTTTTTTCTGAATTTACAAATAGAATATTATATATTGTACTTCAATCTTAAAACATGCACTTTTATGTATTCAATCGGGATACTTATATTTTATACTAAACTTACTATAATTTTTAACGTTATAATGTTGATAACTAATTGAGGTATATAAAGTGAAGATAACTGCTTATGTGACTGTGTTTTTTTTAATAGTAATAGCACTAATTTTTATTGGAGGAGAGTTCAGTTCTTCCTCTGATATAAGTAGTTCAATAATAACCGATAATATTAACCAGGGTAACATCACATTATTTTCGCAAAATTATTCTGAGTTAAGTCGCATTCCAGGTAATATCTTCATTGGTAAAATCAAAAATACTACTTCTCTTGACAACGCTTATTCAACCATATACGGAAACGAGAAATCGGAAATATTTTTAGATAATCCTTCAAAAGAGTTAGTTTACACAATTACAAAAAATTCAGATCAAAATTCCGGTAGCTTGCCTTCAAGTGTAGACGAAAGACTCAGGAAAGGGTCTCTTTATATCTGCAATTTTACTCCGATGTTTAAATGTACATATGAAATCTCAATGAGTATAAACACAGATGATCCGCAAAGTTATTTAGAACTTTATAGTCCTGGTTCAAAGCTGGTAATCCGCAAGACAGATAACAACAGCATTGCATTGAAAAGTTATTATCAAAATGTTTCGGGAAGTATGAAGTCTAAAACCATAACTATTAACAATAATGATAAATTAAATTTAAAAATTCTTTTTGATGGAGAGAACAAAACAAATACTATCTCTGCAGAAAACAGTGACTATATAGTTACGCCATTTTATAAACTCAATCGACAATATCTACCATATATAGACTTTTCAAATGGGTATATCAAGTTTGTATCTTTTATCAATGGTAATGGAACATATATTGATGTTAATTTTTCAAGTATTAAACAGACAGCTGACCGTAAATTCATAACACCGATTGGGGATAACAAGATAATTGCATACGGGCTCGATGGTCCATCTCCGAGAAATCAGACTGAACAGGGAATCACTTACCTTAATAGTAAAGGTGATAGAGGTACAATCTGGTTTGATGTGGAAGATCTTGCGAAATGTAATCAAACAGACCTGGAATATTTACGGAATCTGGTTCATAATAACTCTTGGGAAGCAGGCATACATTTCTCTAAAGAACTCAACAGTCTTACTGATGATGATGCTCGTAATACTATAGATACTGAATACGAATACATTTATGAAAAAATTGGGAAAAAACCAACAAGCTGGTGCTCCCTTAGAAATAGTGATAGCATAATCCATGCAATTTATGTATATAATAAATATGGTATGTACTGGAGAAATGGAGATTCCGGAGTGGGGGCAGAAGAGCTTATTGGTAACCTGGACGATCAAACCTGGCCCTGGTGGGAATTGGCATCTCATGCAGGAACGACTCATCCGGTTTTTACACATCAAACAGACAAAGATCCAGCTATAAAATATTCAATAAGTCCCTCTAAGTTCAAGAGCTGGGTGGATAATTGTTATTCAAATAATGTATCCATAGTGCCGTTTTATGATTACAATCTAATAAACCGCAACACACATGATGCATATTTTGATAATATCAGTTCTGATGTAAATATTACCAAATTTGAGGCACACACAAACGGCTTCAGGTCTCTTATAAACGTTAATGCCACTGCTGGAAATAATGCACGAGTTTATGATAACACAACAGACAAATATTTGGACTTCAAAGTGGAAGCAGATAAATCAATTACATTTTGGGTCGAAAATAACCATGCTTATAATATGTACCCTGATGTATCCGGTTAAGAATCTGTTAACCATAACCCGAAAAATGAAAAAGATGAAGAATGAATTGATACAATGTATCAATTTCATTGATTTTTCCACTTCATGAAATGCAGGATAGAGAGTTATAATCTGGAATCAACTTTCGACAAAATACAAGTTCGTTAATCATTCAACACCGATTTTCGTCACGTGTTTATGTCCCTTAATCGAACCATGCTCAAGATATCCAATCAAATCGAAGTCTCTTGTTGCCTAACCATGGTATTGGATACGATTTCTGAAAAATTTCATTTGACTTGAAAACATGTGTAGTTGCCTTCTT
>JAUPKV010000409.1 GCA_030837265.1 Methanobacteriota archaeon | reverse complement strand
TGCTCTTCCGATCTTTGACCCGTCTTCAAGTATTACGGTTACATTATTATAGCCGGTTTCTCTCAGATTATTCTGGGCAAAATGAACAAGAGGTTCTATGCGTTCCACAGTATACACATGTCCGCTTTTTCCAACGAGTTCAGACATAATGGCTGCATTATATCCGGAACCTGATCCTATCTCGAGAACATTGTGCCCTTCGGAAAGCTCCAGGAGCTCACACATGATAGCAACCATGTGGGGGGCTGATATAGTTTGTCCGTAGCCGATTTCGAGAGGCATATCAGTATAAGCCTCTTTTTGTACATTATCCGGAACAAACTTATGCCTCGGAACACAGGACATAACTTTGCGTACTTTTTCATTAGATATGTAAAAAGCAAGCCCCTTTACCAGGTGCTTGCGCATTTCTTCAAACGTTAATTCTCCCTCATCTGTCTCCATTGTATGAACCTTGCATGAGCTTATTCATCGTGGTCCTCTTCGGATATAACGCTGACTTGAGCTTTCTCCTAATTTTCTGGCAAAAATCCTTTTCACATACTTTGCAAGCACAACATCGCCTTTTTTTGACCTGAATACACCGTCCCTTACCTTAATTTTGTGGATTAAAAGGCGTTTGTTTCCAACTTTTTCTTCTGCTCCCACAACGAATTCATAGTCTCCTGGAACGCGCTTTTCGATTACTTCCGTTTTTTCGATTCCTGACTGAGCAGAGAATTTTACTGTTATATCATCTATGGCTCTGCCCCATATGGTTTCAATATTTTCAGCTTTTGCCAGATTGACTCGTTTTCCTCCTGCATCCAGGGCTGTAATAAGGATAGGGTATACTACTCCGGTCTCTTCATCATCCACGACCATTTCGTCATCTACCTGAAGGACAGTTTCGGAATCCAGTTTAGTTTTGTAGGCACTCGAAACATCCATCTTACTGACTATTACCCTCACACTAATGGCAGTCGGCGTTTTTATCGTTGCCGGATGTATCTGTCCGCACTCCCGGCAGCGAACAAGCGGACTCTGTCCTTCTTTCAGGACTTCATGCCCTACTTCTTCTTTCGGGGAACATGAAGGGCATTCGATTTCAATTTCTCTTATCATGGTTTAATATATAGATGAATTTGAAATACTAAATACTTAACTTACATTTTGTTCTCCTGCATTTTTCCATCAAAAGTTTTATTATAGCGAAATACGTAATCTCAATCTCAATAATGAGATGCATCTCAAAATTAAGGCAAAGAAGGTGCCGACAGTGCCTGATATTGAATACCTGAAGAAACTTGCCCTAATGGGCGCAGTGAATAAAACAATCAAGATTTCGTCAAATGAGTTTCAAAAGCATACCGGGGCAAGCTCCAAAACAGCAGCAAGGAAGCTAAAGCAACTGGAAGAGAAGGGACTGATTGAAAGGAAAATAGTTCCCGGAGGCCAGTTGATAAGAATGACAAACGAAGGAATCGAAATTCTTAAGAGTGAATATCTGGAGTATAGCAGCATATTTTCTCCAGAATGTGATAGCTTGGAACTTGAAGGAAAAGTGCTTAAAGGCCTTGGAGAAGGCCAGTATTATATAAATTTACCCGGATACAGGAAACAGTTTGAGGAAAAGTTACGTTTTTCACCTTTTCCCGGAACTCTTAATGTGAAACTTTCCGAAAGCAGTTCAGCTTTGCGAAATCGTTTACTTGAACTGCCGGCTGTACAGATCGACGGCTTCTGCGACGGAGAACGAACTTTTGGAGGCGGAAGATGTTATTCAGTTAATGTCGGCGGTATAGACGCAGCAGTCGTCGCCCCTGAAAGAACGCACTACCCATCTGATTTAATTGAGATCATCGCACCGGTAAAATTAAGAGATGCCCTGAACTTAAAAGATGGAGATTGGATTGTGATACAGGTAAAAAAGGGGTTGGAGAGGCAAAAATGAGTGAAAATATGGAATACGATTGTCTTACTTACAGAAACGAGAACATAAATAGGGCTATGGAAGCCCTCCGAGCCGGAAAAATGATCCAGATTTATGATTCAGATTCAAGGGAAGGAGAGACCGATCTGGTAATTCCTGCACAAGCGGTCACCTACAAAGAGGTAAAGTGGATGCGAAAGGATGCAGGTGGCCTTATATGTGTAGCAGTAGACCCTGTGGCAGCAAATCAGTTAAAGCTGCCTTTCATGGCAGACATGGTCCGCGCAGCCAGCAAAAATAGTAGCGATCTTGGGGAAGTTGTGGAAAAGGAAGGGGACCTTAAGTATGATTCACATTCTTCCTTCTCTCTTTGGGTCAACCATAGAGACACCAGAACTGGCATTCCTGACAATGAAAGAGCCCTCACGATCCGAAAAATCGGAGAAATCACAGAAAAAAACCTTTCCGGAAACGGAGTTCGTTTCGGAAACGAGTTCAGAACCCCAGGTCACGTGGCACTCCTGAGAGCTGCCGACGGGCTCCTTGATGACCGTAAAGGACAGACTGAACTTTCAGTTGCTCTTGCCCGCATGGCCGGAATTACCCCTGCAATGGTAGTCTGCGAAATGCTGGACGACGACAACGGCAAAGCCCTTTCTAAAGAAAAGGCAAAGGAATATGGCAGAGAGAGCGGACTTATATTTCTGGAAGGGCAGGAGATAATTGAAGCATATATGACCTGGACAGATTGTGAGTAAATTATTCATTAAACTTTTTTTATTCTTTCGCTCTTTATTCGGTTTTATTGTTACTTCATTGTGTGGGCTATTACGGATACATACATAGGTTACAATAAAACCCAGGCATTTTAAAATTAATAAATCCAGTTTTTTTGTGAAAAGAAAAGGAGTACACAGTAAATCATAATTAAGTGGGCTTTCTTTACACGGCAATTGCAAGTTATTCGATATTTTCAATATCAGAGATTTTCTTTAGATATTCGATGTTTCTTAGCACAAGTATGTTTTCTGCTAATATTTTTTCTTCGATCACGTTAATTATTTGGTTTACAGGAACTCTGAGACTATACAACTTAGTCGGTCTACCCTTACCATTTGATTTCTTTTCTTCACTAACTTCAATCCAGTTATTTTTAAGGAGATAATGCATCGCAATACTAACTTCAGGTTGTCTTAGGCGTGTCAGCATTTCGATTTTCTGAGAGGTAATTCCTTTCCTTTTTACAAGACAGGTAAGAGTAAGAGCAATTGGCCGGCTTACATTTAATTTTTTAAATAATTCCATCATTTCATAATCGTTTGACCCCATAACTATTGGAGCCTCTTCTGTTATATTATTCGTTCCTATAGCTAAATTACTTTTGTATATCATGTGATCATCCTAAGTATGATTATAGAGTAAATAATATAAAATATTTACTTATTTTTATATACCTACGTTCCGACCCTTTTTCAAAAAGAAGGCGATTTCTGCAAAAACTAAATAACTTACCATTCTGAGGTAATCTTGGCGTCACTGTCACCAAGTACCACCTTTCACAAAATACGTAGCATTGAACACTTAATATTCTTGTAAGTATTTGGAAGAAGCTTTACTGCCTCAAAATATGTTACTTCCCATCCGTTAACAATGCGGGCAGTTGTGACACGCTAAAATGACAAAGATTTTAGACATAAATTTTTATTTCCTCAGGATTCCCCATTCATTGAGCCTTTTTTCGATGTCCCTCATCTCGTAATCTGAATGATAAGCTCTGGTAATGCTTAAGAGAGGTTAATGAGTCGGGCCCAGCTCTAGAATAGATTTCTATCTCTGGCATACCGGCCTTTAGCATCCATGACTCTATTGTTTTTCTTGGTGTCTTTGGGTTTACTTTCGGGACTATTCCCGCTCTTTCTGACCACCTGGAAAGGTTATCCCACCAACCGTGAGATCGCGGAGGCTGACGGATCAGCGGTCGGGATCGAAGGGGACGATTTCGACGTCGTCATCGTCGGGGCGGGACCGGCCGGGCTTTCGGCTTC
>JAUPKV010000408.1 GCA_030837265.1 Methanobacteriota archaeon | reverse complement strand
TTATATAGCTAAAAATATAATATAGTTAAAAATATAATATCGTTAAAAATATAATATCGTTAAAAATATAATATCGTTAAAAATATTATATAGCTAGAAATATTATATATCTAAAATATTTATATAATAGGTCAATATTTTATTATAATATAATTGAAATATTAATACGATCATTTAAGAGGATAAGGATACCTGGTTATAATAACTGGTATTCCCATATCCCGTTCTTACTTATAATTTCAGGGAAGAAAAAGACGATTCCTTTAACAGCCAGAGAATAGTGGAAAGTTAAGTGAAAAACAATTAAATGAAAAATAATTAAATGAAAAACAAAATAGGTAAAGGAAGAACTATAAAATCCTTTATGCGAAGGTTTCCTGAAAACAGGAAGAATAATTCCTTTTGCTTTTCCGGAAAGGTACTCACATGTCTGAAGCTATTGAAAATCTAAGTGTAATCCTGCTTGGACTGCGAAAAAAGCTAATTGTGCTTGCTGTAGTCCTTTTTACAGGCATTATAATATCCTTTCAGTTTACAGGCCCTATTATTAATAGGATGAAAAATGACCTGCTACCTGAAGGCGCAAAACTGATTTACGTATCTCCCCTGGAAGTAATGATGCTGGAGCTTAAGATCTCCATTATTATCGGATTGCTCATAACCCTGCCTTTGATTGCATTTTATACTTATAAAATTATTTCTCAACGTTACTCAGTTCGGATTCCGGTAACTGTTGGAAAGGGACAATTTATCTTCCTTAGTACAGCAACCATTTTTATGTTTGTCCTCGGGGCAGCATATGCTTACTTCCTGATGCTTCCTATCTTCCTTAAATTCCTCTATCTGGATGCAGCAGAGTCAGGAGTGACTGCAACTTATTCTATCTTCAAATTTATTTCGTTTATTGCAACAACGGTAGCGATCTTCGGCCTGGTTTTTGAACTCCCGATAGTGCTTACCTTCCTAACCCGAAATGGGTTTATACAATACAAGACTCTTGTAACCTACCGCAAACATATCTATGTCCTTGTTATGCTTATTGCAGCTTTTGTTACCCCTGGAACGGATATTTTCAGCCAGATGATGGTAGCCGTTCCCATGGTGATATTCTTCGAAATAAGCTTGATAGTTGCGAGAATTCTTGGAGTGAAAAATAAGATTTCCAAGCCTGATTCATCTATTTCTGCAGTAGGTATTTCGAGAAAGAGTTAAAGGAAACTGAGAGAAGAGAAAGACACTGGGTATAAAGGAAGGTAACATAATTTTTTTTCATTTATTTTTTAAATTTACTTGCTGTAAATTGTCCTAGCTTACTCGAAATTACTTTCAGCAAACTCGGGAAAACCTTATCATAACTGATTCCTATTGAACCTCATGGAACCACAGAACATACGAGCAAACGCACAGGTAATTGTCGCATCCGTTATCTTTGGGTTTGCGGGAATTTTCTTTTTATATGTAAAGGATATGGCAGCAGGGCCTGTGGTTTTTTTTCAGCTACTCTTTGGTTTTCTTGCCCTTACAGCTTACCTGACAACAACAGGAAAAATATCCGGAATCCGGCTCAGAGGTAAAAGAAAAGCCTTGATGCTTCTTGGGGTTTGGCAGGCAGCTGTAATGCTTTCTTATTATACTGCTGTTAGCTTTACAAATATTTCAATATCAGTACTATTACTTTATACAGCTCCGTTTTACGTTTTGCTGATGGCTCCCATTATTCTTAAGGAAAAGCCTGGCAAAAAGAGTCTTATAGCCCTTTTTATTTCTCTTTTGGGTGTGCTTATCGTGGTAGGTCCGGAGAATCTAATTTCAGGTTATACCGACGTTGGATTCGGATATCTGTTTGGGATATTAATGGGGTTGTTTTCAGGTTTTTTTTATGCCTGTATAATTATGACTTCTCGCTACCTGAGGGATGAGTATTCAGGCCTTGAACAACTTTTTATCTCAAGTTTAGTAACCCTGGTGGTTTTATTTCCCTTTATTTGGAAGACATCCACGTCATCTCTAATTGAAAACCTGCCAGTTCTACTATTTCTTGGAGTAATGATCACGTCTTTAGGTTCCATTCTGTACTTTACCGGGCTTGTTCATGTCAAAGCCCAGAACGCAAGCATAATTTCCCTGTTAGAGCCGGTAAGTGCAATTTTTTTCGCTTATATTCTCTTTAAGGACCCTATTTCATCCGAAACTCTTCTTGGATGCGCTTTGGTTCTTTTGAGTTCTCTTTTCGTAAGCCTGGATGATGAAAAAAAGATTGAAAGCAAAATTTCTATAACGGGAAAATAACTGGGAACCTGTATATCTTCGAGAATAGGGAAAGAAGAAGTGAAATGAAATGAAAACTTTCTGAAAGAAATTCAATAAAGTTATGGAAAACCAGATTATGATAAAGTTAAAAAGTACAAATAATAAGAATGAGAAAAACTCTAATAATAAAGAAATAGTTTTAAAGAAACAGTTTTAAAGAAACAGTTTTAAAGTTATAGTTCTCAAAGATGTAAGGAAAAAACATTG
>JAUPKV010000407.1 GCA_030837265.1 Methanobacteriota archaeon | reverse complement strand
TTCAAGATCAAAATCTTATAGTAATCTGACACCTGTGGAACGCAGGGGATGAGCTTGGGGACTTGCGAACAGTAGTTCGAGGGATGAACCAAGAAGCTCCTTCCTCAAAACCGAGTCGAAGGCTAAGGTTTTAGGGAGGGGTAGTTCACAATTAGTTCGTTATCTTAAGTCTGAAAGCCACCTTCTGTAATATACCCCCGAAGAAATCGAATCACCAATTGGTCGTGGCTTTCAGACAACGTGATAGATATCTTATCTATCTCTTTTTCTAGGTGGTGGCAATTTACTTATTTATCATTATTAATAATGATCTATTGATATTTAAGGTTATTTTTATTAAAAAATGTTCAAATAATTATATGCGAAAAACATCAATCGGATATTATTGGACGAACAAGACTTTATTGGCCCCATTTCTTTGAGTATGTTTTGCATTCGTTCGATTCTACACCTTCATGTTCCAAATAATATATACTCCAGGTGAGCATTGCATCATATACCGGAAACAGTGCTTTGCCATAATCAGTAAGGGAATATTCAACTCTCGGAGGAACCTCAGGGTATACAACACGGGAAATTATTTTCAGTTTCTCAAGTTCCCTCAGATGTGTGGTTATCGTTTTCGAATTCACATCATTCATCTTTTTCTGTAATTCCGTGAATCGTTGCGGACCATTTCTCAAGTTCCAGATGATGCAAGGCTTCCATTTACTGCCAAGAATAGCAACGAATAAGCCAATAAAGCAATTTAGATTCTTCTTTTTAGATACCGACATATTTTCTCCATTAGTTATTATTTGGATACAATATTACATTTTTCCTTCTACCTGATATAAGTAATTAAAAATAGTATTTCATTCGAGGAAAATCATGACCATATCACTCGATTCTGGTTTGAACTTGCAGCTTATTTCTTTTAACACGGAAAAGTGTACTGTTTGTGGAACCTGTTCCAGGATTTGTCCTATATTTATCATAGCACATAGAGAAAAAGAATATCCTTCCTTGCCCTCCGAATCTGAGGCTTTTTGCACTCATTGCGGGCACTGTGAAGCTATTTGTCCCGCAAATGCAATAACTATAAATTATCAGGTATTTCCACCTGAAGATGAAAATTCCGTACCAGAGCAGATTAGTTCGAATCTTCTCACAAAATACGTTCAGAGCAGGCGATCAATAAGGATTTTCAAAGATAAACCGGTTGAGAAAGAGAAAATTGCAGCGATTTTTGAGGCCGTTCGCTTTGCTCCGTCAGGCATGAACGCACAGCCTGTTAAGTGGCTTGTGGTTACTGATGCAGCAAAGATCAACGAATTTGCAAATCTTACCATTGACTGGATGAGGATGATGGTGGAAAAAGGCACGGAACATCCTCTGAAGAATTACTTCCCGGTTCTTGTTGCATTGGCTGATGCGGGTCTTGACCCTATTTGCAGGAATTCCCCGTGCCTTGTATATGCTTATTCGGAAAATGCCTCCGGATACACTGACAGCATTATAGCCCTGACAACATTTGATCTGATGGCTCCCTCTTTTGGTCTTGGCACCTGTTGGGTAGGACTCCTGCATAGAGCGGCAGTGGAATATCAACCCTTAAGAGAAGCTCTTGGGATTCCCGATGGATTTGTGTTACAGTTTCCAATGCTTGTTGGATACTCAAAATATAAATTTGAGAAAATACCCGGAAGAAAAAAAGTGGATGTCATATGGAGGTAAATTATGAAAGTGATTGCAGTAAATGGAAGCCCAAGAAAGAAATGGAACACAGCAACACTGCTCGAAAAAGCACTTGAAGGGGCAGCCTCAGAGGGCGCAGAGACAGAATTAATCCATCTTTATGATTTCAATTTTAAAGGAGAGAAGAGGTGTTTCCTCTGGACTGTGAGAAAGCCTTTGAGATGGGTAAGAGGTTTGCACAGCGCCAGAAAGGAACGAAGTAATTACAATTAAATAAATAAAAAATATAAAGAAGAGATTTGATGTACTGGCTTATTTAATTCATTTAAATTTGTAACATGGGGATTCGGTCTGTTTTGTTAATAGCACACTGCACTGGCCTATTTGTTTATCTTAGTCCCACGCTACTAAAGAAGATAGTCGTTTTAAGTATATATCTTTTTCTTTTTTCTATATGATTCTTTAATTGGATATGGGTATTTTTCAAAGAAAAATCTTTTTACGCTATTTATTAGTTTAATTTCAGATATATATAAATCTCCAATTTCCCTGCAGTAAAATAACGAAGTATGACCCACTCAAATCGGCTTTCAATTTCTTTCCAAAATAATTTTTATAATATGTTGTCTCTTGTTTTCCTTCGTTGTCGTAAGATTAATCTATTTTAACTTGTTTTTTAGAGCTATGAAAAAAATAGTGATTCTCGATTACGGGCTTGGAAATCTCCGGAGTGTCCAAAAAGGACTGGAACACGTTGGTGCCAGTCCCACTATTTCCGGGGAACCTGAGGAGATCCTTGCCGCAGACGGGATAATTCTCCCGGGCGTCGGCGCTTTTAAAGATGCAATGAAGTGCCTGGCTCCGATTAAGGGAGTTATAAACGAGTACATACGGTCGGATAAACCGATGCTGGGAATTTGTCTTGGACAGCAGGTTCTGATGAGCTCTTCTGAGGAAGGAGGGCTGACGGACGGGCTTGATATCATCTCCGGAAAAGTCCTGCGCTTTCCGAGGTCAGAATTAAAAGTGCCTCACATGGGCTGGAACAATATCGGGATCAAACAAGATCACCCTCTGTTTGAAGGCATCCCTGAAAATTCCTTTGTATATTTCGTGCATTCTTACTATGTGGACACTGCTCCTGAAAATACTCTTGCATCTTGTAATTATGGACTGGAGTTTTCATCCTCTGTGGTAAATTCGCAGGGCAATGTAATGGGTACCCAGTTCCATCCTGAGAAAAGCGGAGCAACCGGATTGAAAATCCTGAATAATTTTGTAGAAATGTGCTGAATGAACAGATATCAATAATCCGCTTTTAAGAATTCCCCTCTTATTAAAAAACTGAGCGAAAACTTTACTTTTATAGAGAATTCAGATTCATTTTTGTTTTTCAATTATCCTTCCCTGCATACAAGGTGCTGAAAAGGGCATCTCTGGAGATGGTTAAAATGGATATAGAAGGCTATGCAAAACGGGCTCTCAAGAAGAACCCATCAAACGAAGCAGAGATCACAGAACAGCTGGCTTCAAGAATTCTTGAAATTAAAGATATAAGTTCCGAAAGAGCTCACGAAATTGCATCTGCGGTTATTTGTGAGGCAAAAGCGACACTTAATGTAGAAGGAGATATACTCTACCCAACAATTTCAGGAGTCTCAATGGGAGAATTCGGGGTCGGCTCCAGGGGCACAGGGGATTTCTACGTACACGCAAAGCTCGGAGAAGTTATAGGCAAGACAGGTGCGGTTGTAGACAGTTCCCAGCTTGATGACTCCGGAGTTGTCAAAATAGGTGACCAATATCTGGTCGTCACAATTGACGGTCTCCATTCTCGTTTGAGCGACTTTCCTTTCCTCTCGGGTTTTCACGTAGCCAGAGCAGCCCTACGCGACATATATTCCATGGGATCCCGTCCCCTGGCCATGCTTTCTGATATTCA
>JAUPKV010000406.1 GCA_030837265.1 Methanobacteriota archaeon | reverse complement strand
ATTTTCACTGATGCACATGTTTTATAATAAAACCTGTGCATTCTAAATTTAAATTTACATGTTTTCTTCTGATCGATTAAGAACCGCAGTCCACCACCATCGAGCCAGATCTAAAAGATCCTTTGAAAACTGACCTGAAAGCCTATATTCTTTATTATTTATCGAGATTAGTCCCGCTCCAAGCAATTTATTTCGCATTGCATAAAATGACGCACGATTTACCTCAAGTTCTTCCGAAATAGCTTTCCATTCATTAGTCTTGATAGCATTTCCTTTTGCTTGCCGTTCTTCAACAATTGTTAGGAATTTTTGTCCTCTAACAGCAGTGGTCTCCTCTTGAAATATACGTCGCATAAGTTCATAGTAAGGATTTCTTGAACGGCTTATACGTGTATTGGCATCCGATCTTACAACGATAGTTGTTGCTGTTCTAGGCGCGTTTTTAACGATTGACATGATCCCTATCTTGATTCATTAGAATCTATTTAAAAAAGAAGTCCTAAATTATCAAACTGTGCCTTTATGATCCGCAGGCCCTCCTCGCAATCCTCTGGAGATTTTCCACCTGCAATTACCAGTTTTCCAGAGCTGAATACAAGCACTACTAATTTTGGTGCCTCGATCCTATAAATGAGACCAGGAAATACCTCTGGTTCGTACTCGACATTTTCCATACCAAAGCCTATAACAGCAGCGTTAAGGTTTAGGGTTGCTTTCAAATCAGCACTGGCTACAATGTTCTGAACATGAATCTCTGGTTCTAGATCTATTTTCTCACAGCCTATGGATTTGAGCATGTTAGCCAGATTGATTATAGCTGCGTGAGCGTTCTCGATATTCTTGGCTCCAGTGCATACAACTTTTCCTGATGTAAAAAGTAGAAAGCATGCCTTGGGCTTCTCAATTCTGTAGACGAGGCCGGGGAACTTCTCTTTGTTATATTTTGCACCTTCTAGTCCGGCCTCCATTAATTTTAGTAAGTCGAAATTTTCTGCCAATGTGACGGATGTCACCACGTTTTCTATTTTTAATGTGGATTCCATACAATACGTGTCTTAAATATTCTATAGATGTAATTGTCGGTTTAAGATACAAATAATTAAAAAAATTATTGATGTATATGGGACAAAGTGTCTAACTCAAATATTATAATGGATTTCGATGAACCCCAATTTTTAGCTCAGTGTATATAAACGTGTATTTAAGCATTATGTTGAAAGGTTCTGTAAAGTCTTCGGCAGCTACCCGATAAAGCTCATTTTACGAGGTCTACAACTGATGTTATTTTTGTTTATATAATACTAGCCGACGAAGACTTTACAGTGCCCCCTAGAATCAGTTTAGTTTTTTAAGATTCCAACGACAGGATAATTCTTTAATAGTTCAGCCCCATGTTTTGTTTTGTCCATTTCTTCAGTGATATCCTTCCCTGCAGTACATCCTTTATGATTGCCATCTTTCCAGAGATAACTATCAGAAGAGACATCATAGACCTTACCTTGATAGGCAACGTATATTGTTTTACTACTACCGTTATATTTCGCAAGTTCTTCAAGTGTAAATTCTTTCATTCCCGTATTTTCTGTCACATTCTGCGTTGTGGTTGACTCTTCTCCAGTTGGAGTAGCTACGTTGGATTGAGTAACAGTCGTTTCTGTAGTTCCTTTTCCTGCGCAACCTATTGCAAGGAACATGCAAAATAGCACTATTAATATAATCAGTTTATTTCTCATTACTTTACCAATCCCATATCTTCACAATATTCTTGTTTTGAATCTCAATTCATAGAAACATAGTCTTTAATGATAATCTCGTTCTCTTTCATTTTTTTTCCTTTTATAAATAATTTCTCTGTAGTACCTACTATCCATCTCCAATTGAGAACAATATGAGCAACAAAGAAGACTAACATGAGTATGCCAACCTGATCATGTATAGACCTCAATAAATAACCTCCAACTTGATAGTGGAAGTACATGAGAAGACCTGAACCTCCTACTAACAAAAACTGGACAAAAAGTGCCAAATTCATTAAATAAATAAGTTTTAAGTTTTTCATTCAATCATTCCACGTAATTTTATATATTCCAGCTAAATTGATTGACTTTTAAGTCTAAAATGAAAATAAGTTAGAAAAAAGATAAACATACTTACCTAATAGAGGTATAAAATGTGCATATCTTAATTTTTAAGTTTTAGTAATCAATTAATCTCAAAATAAAGCTTAATTATATGATTTTAAGCTTAATAACCAGACATAAGCTTATTTCTGGTTCCATTGCAAAAAATTCTTGAATATGCGAAATTATTTCAGGTTAAAACAAATATCAAGAGACATAGAGAAAAGTACCAATGTGTTTTTCGTATCATTTTTGCATTTGATGCCTGGGTTTATCGAAGGAATCAAGGAAATTTAATATGATGTGTAATAATTGGGCTTACACTCGCATAGGCAAAATTCCAACCTTTTATGTTAAAATGTTGGGATTTCTTACTATGAGAAAAAATCCAAAAAATTTAGTTTCAAGCACAGGCCTATTTTCTCAACAATTGCCCAAATCATTTTTTATTGTTGTTAATTCTAAACTGTTTATGTTCTATCCATAAGTTATTACACAAAAGTCGGGACCTTTTTAAAGGGTAATCTAATATTTTTAGATTACCTATCTTTCCTTTTTGTGGTGAAGAAAAGGATTTTGAGTCAACCATAATTTACAGAACTTTCTGTACACTGACATTTTATGAAAAAATATCTGATTAAATAAAGTTGACCCAAAACTTAATAAAGAAATTATTTTGGAATAAAATAACAATCATTATATTTAAACTTCAAATATAATTTATATAAAGAACAAAAATTAATTGGATTTTATTTAATTTCATCAAATATTTCATTTTTTAGACATAACTTATATAATATACCCATCTTTTATTTATGTACAAAAACGTAAATTTTGAACTAAATCATAAGGGGACTTGAATATGCTTTTGTTGGACATAACAACTGTTGAGCCAGAAAAAATGATTGAAGTAAATAAGCGATGGGAATTAGTCGAAAGTATGGACTTTCCAAAAGGGCTGAAGATATTAGGTCAATGGTTTGATGCAGGAGGAGGGCGTGTCTTTACTTTGTATAATGTAGAAACTATTGAAGATTATATGGCATACAATTTACCGTTTGCCGACCTATGCAAAGTTGAAGTCTTCCCTGTAATAGAGGCAGGAGATTTTAAAAGAGTCGCCTCCGAATGTATTGAAAAAATGAGCAAAATAAGTATTTCTTAAATGCCAAACTAGCAGATGGCAATTATCATTTACTTTTTTAATAAAGTACTGCGTAGTCTACGAGGTTTGACCTTTAGACTGGCTTCAATGCATACTGAAAAATTATATCAGACCCTGTAAACTACACAGTACTAAATCCACCTGCAGCTTTTTTCAAATATCAAGAGACATTTTTTATCCTGGAATTATTTTGCATAATAAGATGCTTTAAAATACGAACTTTTTATTATTTTGTTCGTATTCTACCATCAAAAATATGCCACATTTTTGAATTTACTAAATCAGATCAGGAAAAATAGTGAAATCAAAAATCAGGGATGAGAACAAATTCCATCCCCAAATTCACAAAGACACGCGAATAACTTCAATTACAAAAAAAAGAGTTTTAGGCGTAGGGATCCCTTAACGCCTTATTAACGCCGAAGGTCTTGCGCTCTTCGACTGTCTTCCGGTTTTTGTCGATCTTCTCCTTTGCGAGTTTCTTGAGGATTTCCAGACCGAACTTGCCCTCATCGATAGGTTTTGTCTCGATAGTGCCTGCAGCAACAGCTTTGGACCAGACTTCATTTCCTTTCTTGGTGCGTATGAAGACCGTGGACCAGCCGTCGGGGCTTCCGACCGAGCCGGTCGAGATGTCGGCGAGGTTTGAGACATAGTCGAGGCAGACGTGGCAGCCGGGCTGTTCGTATTTGTGGGTTGCTTTGAGCGGCAGGGATGCGACATTTCCGCGGTTGGTGTATACCCAGAACTTGCCTTTCCCGATGTCCATCCTCTTCACAGAGCTGAGGTTTTGGCCAGCATGGTCCTCGACAAGGGTCTGCAGGGACTTGTATGGGAAGTTCTCCATGCAGAAGAGCCCTACTGTTAAGGTGACCTTGTCCGGGACATCCCGCATGTTAATAGGATAGAGCTGAGCTTTCCTGACTGCCTGCATCTGACAGCAGACGCCTGTAACTCCGACTTTGTCGAGGCCGAAGGACCGGGTTGCTTCCTTGAGCCAGGAGATCTGGGGGCTGATGCTGTACTTTGTTCCGCGTGCCTTGAGGATGTCTTCGCGGCTCATTGCAATGAACGGCTCGGGCTGCCAGGGTCGGTCGCCCTCTCCTGCCACAATTGTACCATCAATGATCCCCTGTTCGAGGGCATAGACCATGAGAGTGGTGGCAATTCCGCCGTCTTGTGCTTTCTCCAGGATTTCCTTGTCCGTGCTCCGTGCCGCAATGCAGGTTATATATTTGCCAAGATATGGATCTTCAATCATTTTTCTCACCTCACTTGAGCGCGTCTGCGATTATCTCGCTGATGGACTCGAATTCAGGAATCACGTCTAAATTGAAGAAAGACCTTGGGCAGGCGCCGTAGCAGGAGCCGCATTTGATGCAGAGGTCACGCTCACCCTGAGGTTTCCCAAATTCGAGGGTGATCGCACGTACAGGACAGGATGCAGCGCAGGTGCCGCAACCCATGCAAAGGCCCTGGTTGATAACTTCAGTCATCAGCTCGCAGAAGCAGGCGGTCGTGCCGCGCTTTGCAAGGTCCATGAGGGGCTTAAGGTACCTGCCCGCAAGGGCTTGCTGTTCCTCGTTCCCCTGCAGGAGCAGGTATGCCATGACCGCGACGTTCCTTATGAGTTCCGGGCTTGGGGGGCATCCCGGAATGTAAAGATCTACATCGATGAGATCCCCGATTGGGAGGAAGGACTCGTGCTGGGGCTGGTTGTGCTGCCCGCCGCGGCTGAACCGGGTTATATTCCCGTAGCTTGCGCAGGAACCAAGAGCCACCACGATCTTGGACTTCTTTCGTGTTTCCTTGATATCCTCCACCGATTCATGGTCCTGTATGCAGACCGATCCCTCGACGAGCGCCACGTCCATCTCCGGGATATGCCGGACGTCGGCAAGCGTGAGGCCGTAGACGAGGTCGGCATAGTCGTCCAGGATCTTGATGAATCCTAAATTGTTGTCGGCTATGGACACGAGACAGCCGGTACAGCCGCTCAAGTGTACATGTCCGAGCTTGATCTTGTTTGCCACTGTTTTCGCCTCTTTTGTGTTAAGCAGTTCCATAGTTCATTCCTATTTCCTTCAGTATCTCGGATACAGCTCCGGGAATGGCTTTCTGTACCTCATCTGTAATCCCGATGACCATTTCAGGGGCAGAAACATATTTCTTTTGACATGCAAGGATCTTGATCCGGATATCGTCCTTAATGACCTGGAGAGGCTCGGTCAGATCCCAGGAGTGGGCATCCCGATAACTCCCCACCGGGAGCTCGTCAACGGAAAGCCACCTTAGCTCGCCGGGTTCCCCTCCGAATTCTGCAATGTCCACTATGATAAGAGTCTTAGTGGACTCGGGATTGAGAAGGGTGAAGATAAAATGAGGACCCCCAAGCCCCGCGTCAACAACCGTGACATTCTCGGGGAGCTCAAGGTCCTTTAGACTTTCCACTACGGCGGGTCCGAATCCGTCGTCCGCATAGAGCGGGTTGCCGCAGCCTGCCACCACGATCTCGGAGTACAGCGTTTCCATTCCCTTCACCACTGGAAGATCTTCTGGGCGACTGTCTTGTTCTCCTCGTCCACTACGATCATGTGTGTTGCGCATGAGACACATGGGTCATAAGCCCGGACGACCAGCTCGGCGATCTGCCAGGGAGCTCCCGATAGCCCTCGGCTACAGGTCGGAAGGTTCCAGGTGGTAGGTACAAGCATCTCGT
>JAUPKV010000405.1 GCA_030837265.1 Methanobacteriota archaeon | reverse complement strand
TTAAGTGAGCCTAGCACAGGCATATTATTTTTTATTATTGTAGAAATATATCCTCTTATTCTACAGAAAGTATCTGCTCCATGCGGTGTCCTAAAACTTCCTGATATCTTTTGCTGTATCGTTATCATCCTGAGATCTCTTTCTGCTTGATTATTTCCAAATGGGACTCTCAAGTCTGCAGCAAACCTAAGAACCTCTTTCTTATATTTTGAAAGTCTATCAAGCAAATTCTTTGCGTCACTTTGTGCTCGCATTCCTCTTTTGCCCTTGTGGATTTCCAAATTTTGAGGAGGATTTTCTTCAAATCCTTTCATTAGTATTGAATCATATTTTTCTTTGAAAGCTTTAATTGTTTCTTCTTCCATTTTATTACTTAGTTTTTTGACATCGTCTACACATTTTTTTATTTCACGCAAGAGGTCTGACATTTCTAAAGACCACTTTTGAGTTTCATTTTTCCAAATTTCTTTGAGTTCCCTTAAAATATGAACATTGCAGACTGCATGTTCACAATTTTTGAATTTGAAATAAGGTTTCCAGAAGTCATGAACAGCTATTCCTTTAAATCTTGGCAACACCTTCATTTTCTTCATAGCTCTTGATCCTCTACTCCTATCATGGAAGTAAAAAGTCAGTTTTTCTGTCGAGATTAAATGACAATAGTGTTCATGACCATTGACGTCAATTCCAGTTTCATCACAGTTGATAACATCTTCTTTAATTAATTTGTTCTTGATGTAATTCGTGAAACCTTTCAAGTTGTGGAAACATTTTGTTTCTGCCTTTAGAATTGAGGCAGTGCTTATCCCAAATCCAAAAATATCTCTCATTATCTCTTTGATCCTTTGATAAGGTATAAGGTGATAGTCCCGGAGATAAGTTGCAATAGTGAAAACCGTATTACTTATTTGGACGGGTTTCGTTATCGATTTTGGAAAATCAGCTTTACTTTTACGGTTGCAGTAAGGGCATTTCTTAATTTCACTACGATACTCGGTCACTTTACGCTTTATAATAATATCAAATTTCTGTCTCTTCTCATGATCAATAACTTCAATGTCCTCTATGCTATGACCACAGTATTTACAGTTGCAAAGTCGATTAGTGATGATTTCGTCAGGAGACTCAATCATCCTTAGCGTAGACCCAGGATGCCCTTTCTGCCCACCAGCGCGTTTTCCGCTTGTTTCTCGTGAACTACTCGGTCTAGATCTTTTCTCAACATGAATATCTTTAGAAGGAGGTTTATTACGGGTTTTTGCATCCTTATTTAAAAGAGACTCTAATTCATTTATTCGTGCTCGAAGTTCAATATTTTGAGACTCAAGTTCATTGTACCGGGATTCTAGATCACTGTATCGGGATTCAAGATCACCAATATATGAGACAATAACTTCAGAGTTTGAGTGACACAGATTAAGAATCTCATCGCGTTCCATAAGCCCAACTTAAAATCTTGTTATTTTTATATTGATCAATATGAAAAAGCTGAGTATTGAGTTTATAAGAAAAAAGAGTTAGAAACATAGGTAGCTGACCAGACACGATCAATCAAATAACCGTAACCGACCGTTACTTAGTTACGTACGATTGTTATGAAGAAAGGACAATAAAGTGCTATTATGTCTATTGATACTTATTTCTCTTTTATACTCACAGCTAGAGGCATTATACACATAACATTCTTCAAATAAATGCAATCTTTAGATTTCCCGGATATTCTGGCAGGAGATATTACCATTTCTGGGAGGCCAAATATTGGAGAATGGCAGAAGGCACAATTTTAACTTCATTCAGCGGCCAGCCTGTATAACGCAAGACACAAAGTTGGACAGCAAAACTCAGACGATTGTGATCACGACGATGCTGATTGATAATCTTCAGATCATAAGGGATTAAAGTGAAGGAAACTCCAAGTTCCCATTCGCTTATATCCGGAGGTATCCTTATAAATCGTTCGCGCTTAGCGTACGAAATTTAGGATTTGGGGGCGGCACCCCATTCTTTACGTTTATATGATAATTTGTGGTAAGTCTCAACGTCATAAGGTCACTTGAGGAACTATATTCAAGATCTATGTTATGTGTAAATTAAGGGAAATTCTCGCAAATTCAAAAAAGTTAAAATGAAGTAAAACATATCTATTAAAAATATAGAACGAATAATAAATACATTATCTAAATACAGGCATAATTATCAAGAAATCATCATGCTTATGAAAGTTTTAGCTTATAAATATTAATTTCTGCATTTAAATACATAATTGTCCCATTTAAATGCAAACCTATTTCATTCCTGATGTTCTAACCCTTTAAGCTTCGTTTTAACAAACAATATTTACAGTTCTCACGCTTTCAATATTAAATAATATACAGATGGAGCAACTTCCCTTGAAAGATAATGATATTTTACTCTGGGATGAAACGCTATTTAAGGACCTTTCCGTGCTTGAACCCGACTATGTCCCGGAATATTTTCCCCATCGGGAAACACAATTGAACTCTCTTAGGTTTGCACTCAGGCCGGCCCTGCGCGGTATGCGTTCTCTTAATTGTTTGCTAGTAGGCCCTCCCGGGACCGGAAAAACCAGCGCAGTTATGAAAATGTTCAATGAAGTTGAAGCCCATGCTCCAAATGTTGTTGCTGTTAAAGTCAATTGCCAGATTGACTCCACGCGTTTTGCAGTAATCTCAAGGATTTACAGAAAACTTTTCGGAATTTCTCCTCCTAATTCGGGGATTGCATTTCGAAAAATCTTCGAAACCGTTGTTAATTTCCTTGTTTCATCAGAAAAGGTTTTGCTTGTTGCCCTGGACGATCTTAATTATCTCTGTTATGAAGGACACGCCAACGAAGTGATGTATTCTCTGCTCAGAGCTCATGAACAGTATCCGGGGGCAAAGATAGGGGTGATCGGAATTGTAAACGATACATCCGATCTCTACTGTATAGATTCAAGGGTTAATTCGGTTTTTCTGCCGGAAGAGATTTCCTTTCCCCGCTACGGAAATGCTGAAATTCTTGATATTCTTAAAGATAGGGTAAAATTCGGCTTTTATCCAAAGGTAATATCTGACGAGCTGCTGGAGCTCGTGGTCTCTTATGTAGAAAATACAGGCGATCTCAGAGTTGGAATTGATCTTCTTAAGCGTTCTGGTTTCAATGCTGAACGCAGGGGAAACCGCACAATCTCTTCTGTAGATGTAGAAAAAGCTTACGAAGCATCCAAACTGGTTCATCTGCGTAGGGGCATAAACCTCCTGTCAGAACCTGAAAAAAAACTATTAGAGTTAATCGCGAGAAAGGAGGAAATTCAGGCAGGGGAGCTCTACAAATCTTTCCATGAACTGACCCAGCTTGGATATACACGCTTTTACGGAATTATCAATCGGCT
>JAUPKV010000044.1 GCA_030837265.1 Methanobacteriota archaeon | reverse complement strand
CTTGCAAATCCCAATAACCACTTCTGTCAACGTGGCAGAGCAACTTAACTTATTTTGATGCAAGGAACTCGTACTCGTTTTTGACAGTTGCAAACATACCATCAAGCGCTGCCATGAACACCGCATGAACTTCCTGCGCAGGCAGAATTTCATCTCCGAATTTAAGGTTGCGGGTAGCACAGGCATCAGAAACGAGGATACAATTAAAGCCAAGCTCTTTAGCAGCTCTGACTGTGGTATCTATACACATATGGCTCATTGCCCCACATATTACAAGGTCTGTGATATTTGATTCTTTAAGTGAGGAAAGAAGTTCGGTCTGAAAAAAACTGTTAGGGAAATTTTTCTCAATGATCGTTTCGTCTACTAGAGGTTTCACGCTCGAATGAATATCCGTTCCCTGAGTTCCGGGTATGAAGAATGTGGCGTCTGGTCTTGTAGAGAGATGCTTGATAAAGAAAACCGGTTTGCCTGCGGTACGGAATGCTTTAAGGAGTTCGGCTGCCTTTTTTGCGGCTTCTTCCATCTCGACAAGTTCCATTTTGCCGCATGGGAAATAGTCATTCTGAATATCAATAAGAAGAAGAGCTGCTTTCATACTGCTAATGGAGTTTCCAACAATAATATTTCTGACGGTTATTTGAAAGATGAAAAATAGCATTCGGGTTAATTCAGATTCTAAACTATTTTTAATTGAAACAATAAAGAAGAGATTCACTATTTTGTTAATTTTTAAGAAGTACCGAAAATAATATATCTGTTGTCAAATATTTGTACATTTACAGTTAAATAATTTGGAGTTTGTGAGTGTAAGTGTTAGATTATGCCCAGGTCTATCATGATGACTTCAGGATTTTGCAGAGCTTAAGAATTTTGTTTTTACTCGGAGGAGAAAAAAAATGGTAGACCCGTTACTGGCGAACGTCGATATAATTCTCGGCTTTGCCATCTTCGTTCTTACTATATTTTACAGATTTCAAGTCCCTCCTGTACTTGGTTTTCTTGTAACCGGAGTTCTAATCGGGCAGTCCGGGCTCGGAATTTTAAGTTTAGGGTCGAATGGGGGCGGTCTGAGTTCTGATCTTGGTGTAATCTTTCTGCTTTTTACGATAGGAGTCGACCTTTCCTTAAAAGAACTCTGGAAAATGAAGAAGGACTTGTTTTTGGGTGGAACTTTCCAGATTGTCTTCACAACAACACTTACTCTTATTGTGTGTACAGCTTTGGGCTTCAGTCCTGCTACTGCCACGTTTCTGGGTTTTTTGATTTCACTCAGCAGTACAGCAATAGTACTAAAAGTCCTCCAGGAAAGAAACGAAGTTTATTCTCTTCATGGGAAAACCTCGCTTGCTATCCTGATATTTCAAGACCTGGCTATTGTGCCTCTCATCCTGCTTACTCCATTGCTTGCCGGAAGTTCTGTAAGTTTTGAAGGTTCATTCTCAACTGTTTTTCTTAAAGGTTCTTTAATTATCCTGGTTTTTATTGTGAGTGCTAAATTTGTGGTTCCAAGGATATTCTATTACGTAGGCCGGACCGGCAATAAAGAGTTGTTCCTGGTAAGTGTTGTTTTTATTTGTCTGACCGCAGCTATATTTACTTACAGTATCGGACTCTCTCTTGCTCTGGGAGCCTTTCTAGCAGGGATCTTAATATCCGGTTCCCAATACAGCCAGCAGGCAATGGGTAACATAGTACCTCTGAGAGACATGTTCATGAGCTTCTTTTTCGTGTCCGTAGGTATGCTTCTCGATATAGGGTATTTACGTGAGAATCTCCTGATCATAATTATGGCATCCATCTTTCTTATTATAGTTAAATCGGCAGCAAGTGCTGCTACAACCATCCTCCTGGGGTGCCCGCTCCGTACAACCATATTGACAGGGGTTGCCCTCTCACAGGTAGGAGAATTCTCCTTTGTCCTTTCCAGACTGGGTGTTGATTACTCTCTTTTATCTGAAGAGACATACCAGGCATTTCTGGCGGTCGCTATTATCACTATGGGAGTTACGCCTTTGTTAATGAACGCTTCTTACAAACCTGCGGATTATATTGTCAAAAAAGTTTCAAGTACGCCTTTAGGCATGAGGTTTGTTAACGGCATATACTCGGAGTCCCTTGCAGAAGAAAAAATAGAGACCGGGATAAAGGACCATCTTATAGTTGTAGGATTCGGTTTTTTGGGAAAGACGATCACCAAAGCTGCAAAAACAGCAGGTATCCCACATGTTGTTATTGAAGCAAACCCCGATATTGTTGAGGAAGGAAAAAAAATAGGAGAAAAGATATACTATGGAGATGCGACTCTTGGGGCTGTACTGGAGCATGCAGACGTCAAAAATGCGAGAGTCCTCATCATAGGAATATCGGATTCTGCAGCTGTAAGGAAAATAGTAGAAACTGCAAAGGAATTGAATCCCAATGTCTGTATAATTGCAAAGGTACATGACCTTAAGGAAATGAAACATCTAAACGCTCTCGGTGTGGACGAAATCGTGCCTGAAGAATATGAGACTTCGGTAGAGATCTTTGTACGCCTTCTTGAACAGTATCTTGTCCCTAGGGAAGACATAGAAAAATTGGTAACTGATGTTCGGGCTAATGGCTACAGGATGTTGCGGAAACTGTCCACAGGCACTGGTATCGATAGTGGATTCAGCATAAAGGACGGGCTTCCGGGTATCGATATCCAGGTCGTCAAAGTCGGAAAAAGCTCCAATTTTGACGGAAAAACCCTTGCCGATCTGGAATTCAGGAAAAAACATGGTGTGACCATACTTTCCGTTCGCAGGGGCTCGGATATGATTTACACTCCGGAAGGAAACTTTAAACTTCAGGAGAAAGATGCCTGTATACTTTTAGGAAAGCCTGAGGACCTATTCAATGTAAGAAAGTTCTTTGAAAATGTACATGCATGAGCGCCACTTCAACACAATTATATCCGACTATCCTGATTTCCTACCATGCGTCAGATTATACTTGCTTCGGCATCACCCAGGCGAAGAGAAATGCTCAGGCAGCTAATAGGGGATAATTTCCAGGTATGTCCCAGTTCCTATGAAGAGCCACCTCATCCTGATTTAAGTCATGAGGCGCTTCTCCTGAAGCACTCCGTCGAAAAGGCCAGAAGCGTGGCTCAACACTTCGATGCCGGACTCGTGATTTCGGCCGATACGTCAGTTATCTATGATAACGAAATCCTTGGAAAGCCTCATTCTCCTGAAAAAGCCGAAGAAATGTTGACAAAGCTTAGCGGGCAGAGTTTTAAAGTAATAACCGGGCTTACAGTCCTTGATCTTAGCACTGGGGAAAAAATAAGCGAATTCGAAACCACATTCGTCTGGATGGCGAAAATGAGCAGGGAACAGATTTTAGCCTATATCAGGACAGGAGAACCTCTCGACAAAGCCGGAGCTTTTGCTGCTCAGGGTAAAGGCGCAATCTTTATAGAAAGAATCGAGGGGGACTTTTTTAATGTAGTCGGACTTCCTCTGTTCAGGCTTGGAAAAATGCTGGAGAGCTTTGGAGTTTCGATCTTTGAGAAAAGATTCTGCTGATTTTTTACACGATTAGTAATGTGAAAAAGTAGTAGTGAATACTAGACAGTAAGACATTAAACTAATAAGTACAATATGATAAGGCATTAGCGAATTAGGCAATATTAGAATTAAGGGAAAGGGGAAAGAGAAATTTTGCAAAACGAGATTGGACACTTCATCCGGTCGAAAGAGATAAACAAATTTTCAATCTATCCTTATTCAATGTTCTTTGGATTTTCAACGATAAGAGGCATCAACGATGTTACAGGTATATAATACCCTGAGGCGAGAAAAGGGGATTTTCAGACCTTTAAAGGAAGGTGAGGTTTCGATTTATGCCTGCGGGCCCACGGTCTATAATATGCCGCATATAGGTAATTATCGCAGCTTTTTGATGACAGATAACATAGTAAGAATACTTGAATACCTGGGGTACAGGGTAAAACTTGTAATGAATATTACTGATATCGATGATAAAACGATCCGGGACTCAAAAGCTGCGGGAATGTCCCTTGAAGACTTTACGGAGAAATACACAGTTGAATTCTTTAAAGGACTTGATATGCTTAATATAAAGAGGGCTTCAGCATATCCGAAGGCTACTGAAAACGTTGACGGCATGATCGGACTTACACAGGAACTGATGGAAAAGGGTCTGGCTTATGAGAAAAACGGATCGGTCTATTACAGGATTTCCGGATTCCCGGACTATGGAAAGCTTTCGAAGATCGACTTTAATAAGATCAAAATTGGTGCGTCGGTGGACGTAGATGAATATGATAAGGATAATCCCCGCGACTTTGCTTTACTGAAGGCTTCCACGCCCGAAGAGATTGAAAGGGAGATTTATTATGAGAGTCCATGGGGAAAAATTCGCCCCGGATGGCATATAGAATGCTCTGTTATGGCTATGAACAATTTCGGGCCTACCCTGGATATACATACGGGGGGTGTAGACCTGATTTTTCCTCATCATGAAAACGAGATAGCTCAGTCAGAAGGCGCAACCGGAAAGCCCTTTGTTCGTAACTGGGTGCATGGGGAGCATCTAATAGTAGAGGGGGAAAAGATGAGCAAATCCAGAGGGAATGTCTTCACACTGCCCGAGATAGTTGTTAAGTACGGTGGAGATGTCGTACGTTTTATGTTCCTTTCCGTTCATTACAGGAAAAAACTGGATTATTCCGCCACTTTTGCAGAAAATGCAAAAAACAACTATTTTAAGCTTAAAGAAACATTCGAAAACCTTGAATTTGCCCTGAGAAATGCAGAGGATAGTTCTTATCCTGAAGATGAAGAAGTCCTTACAGCCCTTCCGGAAATTGAAACTGAGTTCAGGGAAGCACTTGAAAATGATTTCAATACCCTCAAAGCCATAAGTGTTCTCAGGCGACTTTCTCAGAGATCTAATCAGTACCTGGAAACAGGGAGAAACAAGCAGGTTTTGAGAGGGCTCTACTCTCTTTACCGGCAATTTCTGGATGTTTTGGGCCTTATTTCAGAAACAAGAACGGAGAAGATTCCGGATGAGGTGTTGAAACTCGTTGAGGAGCGTGAAAGTGCCAGAAAAAAGAAGGAATGGACAATCTCAGATGCTCTCAGGGAGAAAATAAAATCACTAGGTTATATTGTGCAGGATACTAAAGAAGGACCGAATGTTAAAAAGACAGAAGACGTCGATTTTTGAATAACCATTATTTTAAATATATTGCTGTCATTCCAGAATTTACTTCAAAAAGGAAGGAGCTTAACCATCCGGGGCAGTCAATAAGGGTAAATAGATGAGATCTGGGGTAGTCAATAATGGTAAGTAAGATCAAATCAAGATTTCTTATTTTCCTATTGGTCTTTTCACTTGTTGCAAATGCTTATTTTATCCTGGTCGAGGAACATCCGTCCCTTGAAAAAGGGCAGGTTCAGGAAATGCAGGGGCAGATAAATGAACTTCAAAAGGAGAACGAAAACCTTAAGGAGCAATTAAACCAGGATAATGAGTCGTTTAAATCTTATTCTTCACAACTGGACTACTATCGCAAAAAAGTTTACGAACTTGAAAACAGCTCCAGGATGTCTCCTGCAAGCTTAGAAGGTTTCGCAACCCTCCAGGGACCTGCAGTCTTCCAGAAAGTCAAGCAGGATCCGACAGATCCCTTTGGCAGGCGATCGGTTTCTGAAGAAGGTACCCTGATGAATCTCTCTGTAGAAGTCAGGCCAGGAAAAGGCCGCGTGCTGGTCCAGACGACCCCTCTTATGGGTGTGGTCTTTCAGGATGCTGCAAATACTGCTGTTTACGTAGCCGAGAACAAGACCGGAAAAGCATTATCAAGCAGTGACGTTATTTTCGGCGTACAGGCAGAAGGTCAAGTTCCGGGTGTCGATGGTCCCAGCGCTGGAGCTCTGATGACCCTTCTTACGATTTCCGCCCTGGATAATAAAACCAAACTCAATAACAGCATCACACTTACGGGCACTATAGATGACAAAGGTAATGTCGGTGCAATTGGTGGAGTCCTGGAAAAAGCCCAGGCAGCAAAAGCAGGCGGCAAAACTCTTTTCCTGATTCCCGGGGAAAATAGTGAGCTTGTCACATATAAACTGGTAGAAAGGCATTATGGTGGCATTACTCTTATTGAGAGAGAACCGGAAGTTGCAGATGCAAAAGAGTACATTGAGACTAACGTGGGAATCAGAATCGAGTACGTCGATTCTATTGGAGACGTTTTAAGATATATGTAAATTTTAAGATATATGTAAATTTTAAGATGTATGGGTTATTCCATAGCAAAAAAATCTAAATGAAATTAAGAGTTAAAAAAATTCCCTCTTTCAAGGGAATTTCTAAAATTAATTTTTCGTATCCGTCTTTAATACAAGTGCTTTGATTTTTTTCCTTCCTTCTGCTTCAAATTATGGATTGAGGATTCTGCTAATTCACTTCCACCACGGAAATCATATTTAGTTTTTCCTGTAACAAAACCGAGGACTAATCCGGTCTTTTGAGAATACTCGATAAATGAATTCCCTCCCTGGACAATGCCGGCGATTGTGTTGTTTTCGGTAGTGGATGTCAGATTATACTTTCCGGTATTCTCATCAGATACCGACAACAACCAGACCTGTTTCAAAATACTTCCAGAAATTCCTTTACTATTCAAAACGGTGACGTGTTCCTGGGTCACGTTGTAAGATGTGTTATTTCTCGCCCATTCTGCTGCGCCCTCAGTCAGTGGTGAGGATGAGACTCTGCCGTCAGCATAGAGAACATAGGGAATGGTAATATTATGCGTGCTTACGTTTATATTGCCTAAAATGAGGTTGCCTTTCTCACAGAGCATAACAATCTTTACTGTCCCGTCCCCGTTAATCATGTCTATATATCCGGCAAGCTTTGTGGATGTTGTTTTCCCACTTGCGGTGATTTTACCTGAAAACACGTTTCCTTCCTGGTTGTTTATCTGATAAACGCTGTTCTGGGCAGTTGTCCACGTTCCAGTGATGTTCGGGCTTTTCGTTCTGTCATGTGGAACTGACTTTCCGTTACGAACTGCCAGAGCTGTCTGGGCTGTAACAACTCCACCTGAACTATTGAGCATCCTCATTGAGAAAACATTATTTGATTCAATGATACCGCTTCGGAACACCGTAGCATTCCCTTCCTTTTTATGGCTGAAAAAATGAGTAGCATGTGAATCGTCAATCGCAAAGAACAAAGGAGAGCCGGAGATGCCCCTGATCTTAAACAACCGGTCATACTGAGTGACGGTATAAACCGTTCCCGGGTTGTTTTCGGCAAACATTCCGGACGAGGAGTTGTAGGTGATACCTGAAACGGTTGTAAAAACGCCGTTGATATTATATGGTACATGCTTTAACCTGGCATCTATCACCGGGTGTTCAGGACAGGCATAGCCCGCAGTGGCTGTTCCTACAATTAGAAATAGAATTACAAGGTAAAGACTAAACGCAATTGTTGTCCTGTGAATTGGTTTCATTTTTCATCACTCCTAATTTTTTTCGCTGCTTATAATAAGTATTTAAATATTTTAAACGTTAGTGTGTTAGCATGTTATTTGGCTGCATAAAGTATTTATTTGCGAATCAGGAGAAGGTAAGTGCTAATTTTAGGCTTAGTAGTTGATCATATACCGAATTCCATACATTCACAGATGCTTTTGGAATGTCTGAGTTGGCACCTTTTTATACTTTCACAGTACACTTTTCATGTCAAATCGATTTTTTTGTTTTAATAACGTGATCAGGAATTGAAATGAAAAAAAATGCCCAAAATCCCAATTTCGGAAAATCAGATTGCAATCCCATTGTCCTTAAAATCTTCAACTACCTTTTTGATTCATATGGCCCTCAGGGATGGTGGCCTCTTACAGAGCTTCATGAAGCTGGTGGGACAAATCCTACAAAAACCGGTTCTATCCGTGGGTATCATCCGGGAGATTATACCTACCCGCAAACCAGAGAACAACAGTTTGAGATTATATGCGGAGCTTTGCTAACTCAGAATACGAGCTGGACTCAGGTTGAAAAAGCTCTTTTCAATCTGAGAAATCTGAATGCACTTAACCCTGAAGGAGTATTATTCATTGATCCGGAAGTTTTAAAAGAGGCTATAAAGCCAGCAGGTTATTATAATCAAAAAGCTAAACGCTTGAAAGCTCTTGTCCTCTGGTTTAAAGGACTTGAAGGCAGTACACCCTTACGGGAAGACCTGCTTTCTTTAAAAGGCGTAGGTCCCGAAACTGCAGATTCGATACTGCTTTATGCATTCAAACAACCATCATTTGTAGTTGATTCTTACACCAGAAGGATAGTAACAAACATTGGACTTGTCGATGAAAAGGCATCCTATAGTGAAATCAAGGCACTTTTTGAAGAGAGCATACCCGGAGATTTAGAGATTTATCAGGAATATCATGCCCTGCTTGTGGAGCATGCTAAAAGATATTACCAGAAGAAAGGCAACTATACAGAATGCCCGCTTTTAAGTATTCTTTAAGATTAGAAGATTTTTAGTAAAAAAGTATTTCTGGAGAAATCTTATGAAATTTCTCTTTCTAATGTATTTCTCTTTAAAGTCTATTGATTTCGTGTCGTCGTGCATTGGTTATTAGTTTCCGGATTTTTTGTTATTTCCGGATTTTCTTCGTTCCCTTACAGGATCTTTATTTCGCACCAGTCGTTGTGTCCTGCATCAAGGACTCCTTCATGGACCATCTTTTCAATCTCGTTTTCTATCTGTCCGTATGTGAACTTATAGTCATATGAGATTGCAAAAATGACATCCCGACTATGGCAGAACCTGTTCGGAAATGCTCTGTTGAACATCGAAACGTTCTCGATGATCAGGTTCCTTAAATTTTCCATTTTTTATTTCACCTCTTTTATATGTATTTATTTTACTCCCTTTATGCTTATTTTACTCCCTTTATACTTATTTTACTCCCTTTATGCTTATTTTACTCCCTTTATGCTTATTTTACTCCCTTTGTGCTCGTGGTTCTCTCGACATAATATAGTTGTCGTCTAATTATATAGAGATTTTCCTAATATACTATATAGGTAGTAGTTTATTACATTGCTATATATTGTCATTGTTCAGATCAGAAAATATAGTCTTTAAAGGAATTAATTCAATTTGAATCAAAGAAAAATGAAAAAGAACTGAGAATTTGAGTGATCAATCCGATTGAAAATTTCAACATCAATGAGAATATCATGATTATTAAAATTTAAATTCGGGTAGTTATATATCGTTTTTAGTAATTATTAACATACTTATGCAAGCGAACAGACACCTTGTGCCGAATTCCCATCAGCTGATCACTGTATGAGAATTCAATTTTCCTATTTTTTGTGTATTTTTATCAGTCTTGTAGCTAGATGATTGAAAGGATCTTCCCTATGATTTGCTCAATTATTGTCTTGAATAAATGAGCTCATTGATTACGATTATATCTCTCTTTAAGCTTAAATCCTATTGGAACAACTTAATCCTATAGAAACACAACAATTTTGGGGGATAACATGGAAGAAGCGACCGATCAGAACAAACCAATGATCTGGAAAGAACTTGTACTGGGATTTGTTGTGATAGAATCCTACCAATATAGCTCAATCCGTACAATACCTATAGTGACTGCAAGTAACTCTCAGGATGTTCTTTTTACAGACAACCTGAGTAGACTTACAAAATTAGAAAAAGATGAAACTGTAAAGGGTATCCTTTCAGTTCCTTTTCCAACCTATGAGGTAACCGGATCTATGCCATCTGGGGGAGAAGAATACAGTAAAGTGTTTCTTTTAGGCTATGAGTACCCTGGTATACAAACTCCTGATTGGGTACAGGTTCTTAAAAGGGAAATCGCAAATCCCAGTAAATGTGAAGGCTGATGAAAACAGTTAGTAAAAACTTCCTCATCTGCCGTATCGTCAGATAGCTTCGCCCTTTAAACTGGACAAGAAATTACCTGCAGTGTCTTGTATCCTATTCCCTTTGTAGTACCTATAAGCCTCTTCGTTTCAGCCATGAGAAAAATTCCAATTCCGGATTTTACAGTTCATCAGCATGTGGTGCTGCAACAATGCACTTTCAGGATCTGTACAATATTGACCTCGAAAGAAGGAAAATAATCGTAAGTATACCTTATTTTACTTTGAATGACGGAAATTGAGTTTATCGGGCTGAG
>JAUPKV010000404.1 GCA_030837265.1 Methanobacteriota archaeon | reverse complement strand
TAACAAGTCCGTTGATTCCAAGAACATAAGCCTGGGTCCTGGGGAGAGCATAATAGTTGAATTCTCCCATACTGAAAATAAGGTAGGAACATACAATATTTCGGTAGGGGACCTCCACCAAAAATATGAGGTGACAAAAAAGGCCCCCTTCTTCAGTGGGGCAGTAACGCTCGGAATACTTGCCATTGCGTTCGTGTTGCTTCGGAAAAGGAGAAAATGACCGAAAATCGGTAGATGTTGAAACATTTACACGGTTTTAGCATCCTGTTCGGAAGAGCCGGAGTTTTTTCTTCAGATTCCGGTTCCTTCTATTATTTTCCAGGAATAAAAAAATCTAAATACAATGGCAGGCAGGAATGTAGAAAAGAAGAACGAACTAAAAGGTAATTGCAATAAGCAAGCCCAGGACGGCAGTTAAAAACAATGGATACAGCGGTATAATACAATGTTTGAGTATTTGAGTTCGTTTATCTATGATTACGGCTACCTAAATCTTTTCATCCTGAGTTTCCTGGCATCCACGGTTTTGCCTATCGGGTCGGAAGCGCTGGTAATCATTCTCATTAATAAGGGTCTCAATCCTTTTACCGTTATCATGGTGGCTACTACAGGTAATTATCTTGGCTCATGTACGACTTATTATCTCGGGTTGAAAGGGCGGTCAGTGCTTGAAAAGTATCTTTCTCCTTCTCCTGAACAGCTTGGGAAAAGTGAAAGGCTTTTTAAAAGATACGGGATTTACACTCTCCTTTTCACCTGGGTCCCGGGTATTGGAGATGTAATTTCCATGGTTGCCGGGCTCATGCACATTCCTTTCCGATTTTTTTCCATACTAGTTTTGCTCGGAAAATTCGGGCGATATTTTGCAATCGCTTATTTGACGGTCTTTTTCAGCAGTTAAATTATGCTGGATCAAAAAAGTTAAGTCACTTATATTTTTCCAGTTGTATGGGTTTTCTTTGGCCAAGCCTATTTCCCGTTACTGTAAATATTTGGAGGTTTGCTCGAGAGCATCTGCTCTCAAGCATATTTGTTAGACATTTAAAAATAAGTTGTGTTTTCAAGTTTAGTCAAGATTAATAAATTCATTCATCATCTATTGCACTGATGTACCTGGGGAATAGGAGCGTGTAGTTTTCCTGGTAAGATTTCTTGTCTTTACTAACATCAAGGTTCCATATGACCTCAGGCCTTATGGTCATCTCTTTCTTCTGAATCGTCTTATTCCTCCGAATTTTTATTGGTTGATCATTCATTTTTTTAGTTGATGCAAATTCCCAGGTCACATGCTCTCCAGGGTCTCCAGGATTGCACCATTAATTTTCAGGTCTGTTTGCGCTTGGATAGAGGATTAAGAGCCTGTCAGAAAAATGTTGTAACCTATTACAACATTGCTATTTACATTACTGATTTTTCTAATGGCTCTAAGTTTCCACCCAATTTTACTATACTCGAAAACTAAGTAAGGATATGGATTTGGGTAATGGATCTTAGCTTCATAGGTAATATTGCATCATAAAAAGCGAAAAAGATATCTGAGTCTGGCAAAAATGGATAATATATAAAGGTTATTGTCTTGAGAAGAAGAAAGCCTAACTTTTTGAGAACTTATAAGTAAACACAAATCAAGTTGTTTTTCTCTATTTCTCCATTTATTCTACTCTCCTATTGCATATGTTTTTCATATGAGCTCATATTTAATAGAAAACTCATAATTTCTTGTTTTCGTCTTTTATTTTAACTTTTTCTCCTACAAAAAAACCGAATTTTCTCAAAATCCGCAAATCTGTACGAAAAATCCTTACCGTAATAGATTCCAGATACATGGAGTTGTTTTTAATTCTGATTTTTAGTAATACATATCCAATTTTTTGTTAGTTCCAGAAGAACGAAGTATAAATTGTTAGGAAAGATAAAGTCCATTTCTATGCCATTTCTCCTTAAAAACGTATGAGTTCAAGCATAAAACAATATTTTCTAAAGATAAATACCTATTTATCCAAAGGAATCAAGGTAACCAGTATGTCCAAAGAACACTCTAATTCTCATCCCCCTAAAAAAGAGAGTCATTCCGAACAAACTCATGCACATTTCTGTATTCCCCCCTAGGCAAACTCCAAACAGTATAGCCATACTCATGGGACTGTTGATCCTTCTATACTTTCTACAAGCAAAGGGCTTTGGGGATGCAGCAACTGCAATTCCTCTTGCAATAGCTTTTTGCTTAGCCAGAAGAAAGCCAAGTAAATGCTTTTCCTACGGGTATGGCAGGGTCGAGGATCTTGCAGGCGTGATGGTTGTTTTCCTTATTCTTTTTAGTGCTGTAATGCAGGTTATGAATCTGTAAACCGCTTCTTAAATCCTCAACCTGTAAATCATTTGCAGGCTCTTGCTATTGCGGCAGTCATAGGGTTTGTCGGAAACGAAGTCGTGGCTCAGTTCAGAATGAAAGTCGGGAAGGAAATCGGAAGTGCAGTCCTTATTGCCGATGGGTACCATGCTAGGGTGGATGGTTTTACGAGCCTTGCAGTCCTCATTGGGGCAGTGGGTATCTGGTTGGGGTACCCGATAGTTGATCCTCTTATTGGAATATTAATTACAATCACCATCCTCAAAATAGTTCTCGATTCGAGCAAGCTCGTGTTTACTCGCCTTCTATATGG
>JAUPKV010000403.1 GCA_030837265.1 Methanobacteriota archaeon | reverse complement strand
GTAGCCATATAGTTAAAACTATTACAACTCAAAAAATAATCCCCCAAAAAGATGATTTTATATATACCTAAAATAAATATCAATACTTTTAAATATTTCAAAGCTCAGAAATTCAATAAAATAAGAAAATAAATTATACTGAGATAAATTATAGTCAAAGTATCGGTATGTATCGGTTTGTATCGGTTTGTATCGGTTTGTATCGGTTTAGATCTCTGCATTTCAGCTTCAATTTCTGCTGTATGGAATCAAGTGATTATTTAAGTTTCAATTTAGATATTATAAAGATTTTAAATTATTATAAAGATTTTAAATTATTATTTAGGACTACTAAGAGGTAAATTATCTAATTTTTATAACGATAAGAGAATAATGATTCAATTCGGAGTTTTAAAATTAAATAGTCACCAAAATCATTATAATTTTTTTAGAAATATGTTTCCAAAAAATACTTTAAAAAAGGAAAAACGATCAAGAAAGAAACAGAATATAAGAGTATAATTAAATCACAAATTGAAAGGCTAGTAAAGAGACAAAGAGGATATAAAAAAAGGAAAAATCGAGATATATATTAAGAGGCGAAAAAAAAAATATTGAAGAAATATTCTAAAATTTTTTGCTTTTGGATAGCCTTTAATTAATATCCCAAGCTTGGAAAAAGCTTATTTTAAGACCAAACATGCCTTTAAATTTAAATTTGCCTTCGTTTTAAAATCTTACGGATTTTGACTTGGAGTTCCAGAAAGCTAAAAGGAGTACTTACATAATCATCTGCCCCCGATTCCAGAGCTTCAATCATGGATTTTTGATCTCCCCTCTCACTGAGCCTAATTACTGGTATCCAGTAGTATTTGGGGCTAGTTTTCAATTGTCTGCAGATTTCAAAAACGTCTCTATCGATAAGTCCGGTATCTAACAGTACAAGATCTGGCTTTTCGGCTTTTACTGTCTCAAGAGCAGAAGAACTCTCCTGAGCCTTAACTACAATATAACTTTCGGGTTCAAATACTCCATAAAGCTCATCGTAAATACTGCGCCCATTACTGAAAATCAAGATTTTCTCCCTTGTGTCATTGAAGTTTGCGATGCGCATCTTTACCAATTCTTCTGGAATTGAAAGATTTCGGGCAATGTCATTTGAGCTAAATTCAGGCTCTGATGCTATCAACTTCAGGATATCATGATCAAGATTTTTTACGTGCATTATCCTCTGCCTCCATAAAGTATACATTTTCTTTGTTATTAAACATTTCTAAAATATTTATACAGTTAAAGTGTAATTAATATTGAACATTGGGTTAGGGCAGAGTTACCCAAATATTAAGAAGATTTGTCATGGATCGCCTGATTTACCGAATAGGGAGATAAGTTTATAACCATAAAGAGCAAGTTAATATTGGAAATAAAAATCACTTACGGAGATTAGCCACCTCTGAGATGATAGCAATGGATCCACTAGAAAAAATCTTCGGAAAAACCGCACAGATGACAGTTCTTAAAAACCTGATTGAACACCAGAACGAATCAACCTACCTCTCAGGCATAGCTGAGGAAACTGGATTGTCTCATTCAAGTGTATCAAGGGTAATTACACCTTTGATTGAGTCAGGGATTGTCATAGAAAAACCGTTGGGAAAGCAAATCAGAACTTTCCAGTTGAACATGGATAGCGAGGCAACAAGGTTGATAATAGATTTTTACAATCGAATCAACCAGATGTTAGAACAAGAATAAACAAACCAGATGTTAGAACAGATATAAACAAAAAGCTTCAGAAGCAGAATTTGGGACAGAATAAATTAACTGTCCTGCTGCTTCTTTGTGGCTTATGTTGATTTGAGGCTTTCAAGATACTCGTTTGCAGCAGTTGCTGCGAGTGCTCCGTCCCTAACTGCCGATACTATCTGCCAGATATTCGTGTCTCTGCAATCTCCTGCTGCGAAAATCCCTTTTTCGGATGTTTCAAGTGAGCGATCAGTCTTGATAAAACCTTCTGCATCTTTTTCTACATCAACAATTTCAGTGTTAGGATGAATGCCGACATAAACAAAAACACCATTTATTGACAACTCATGGATTTTATCAGTCTTCAGGTCTTTAAGAACTAGTTTTTCGACTCTTCGGATTTCCCCCTTACCCCCTAAAATTTCCATGACAATTGTGTTAGGAATGAATTCGATATTAGAAGTTTCATGAGCCCTATCCTGAAGGACTTTTGTAGCTCTTAATCTGTCTTTTCTGAAAACAACGTATACCTTAAGTGCAATCTTAGAAAGGAAAAGAGCATCTGTGATAGCCGAGTTACCTCCGCCGAGAACTGCAACCGTTTTATTCCGGAAAAACGGCCCATCACAAATAGCGCAATAGGAAACTCCTTTACTGACAAACTCTTTTTCTCCGGGAACATTAAGTTTCTTTGGGTTTGCACCAGTAGCGATTATAACAGCTTTTGATTCAAAATCTCCGCTGTCAGTAAAGACCATTTTCTTTGCCCCCTCAGAACGAACAGAGAGGACGTCTGTGATCTTTGTCGCCACTCCCGCCTCCTGGGCATGACCCTTGTATTTTTCCATCAACTCACGCCCTGAGATCGAAGGAAAGCCAGGGAAATTTTCCACTATATCTGCAAGTGCAATCTGGCCGCTAATTTCGCTTCTTTCAAGAACCAGGGTATCCAGTCCCGAACGAACAGCATAAATCCCGGCTGTGAGCCCGGCAGGTCCTCCTCCCACGATTATAAGATCATACATGCTTATCTCCTGTCAAGAAAATATTCTCCGAAAATCAGTTAAAGAGCAGACTCAGCTAATGCGAGATATAGCATCAGCTTTTTTCGGAAGACCTGTGAAAGTTACTTCTCCGTCAATAATGGTCGTAGGAACGCCAACAATGCTAAATTTATCAATCAGTGCCTGGCCCTCCGGAGTTTCCACATCAACTTCCGAGTATTCAAAATTGTACTGAGACTTCAGATCAGTCCAGAGCCTTCGAGCAGCAGGACAAACAGTGCACCAGCTGGCGTGAACAAGCGTAACTTTAACCATAAAATACCTCTCAAGCTTTAATTTATAAAGCTCACCTAATATATCAGTTTCCAAATATAAATAATTTGAGAGAATCTTAATCTTAAACTAGATTATTTTTTTGGCATTTAGAATATATTCCAACAAAAAGCTTTAAGATAATAAGCCCCTTAAGCGGGCTATGCTCATATTTATAGGGCTGGGCCTTTTTGACGAACACGATGTTTCTTTAAAAGGCCTGGAGGCTATACGAGAAGCAGATCGTGTATATGCGGAGTTCTACACCTCATGTCTTATGGGCACGACTCTTGAAACAATGGAACAATTCTATGGAAAAAAAGTAGCTTTGCTCTTAAGAGAGGATGTTGAACAGAAGCCGGAGTGGTTGATCGAAGCAAAGGACAGTAATGTCTGTTTCCTTACAGGTGGGGACACAATGGTATCCACAACTCACGTAGATCTGCGCTTGAGGGCTGAAAAGCTCGGAATAGAGACCCGCCTGATTCACGGAGCCTCCATTGCTTCTGCCGTCTCGGGACTTACGGGGCTTCAGAATTATCGCTTCGGAAAATCCGCAAGTATACCTTATCCTTATGAAAGTCGACGAGGCGCAAGGGTTATCTCTGAAACTCCTTATGACATTATTAAGCAAAACATTGAACTGGGCCTGCATACCCTTGTCTTTCTGGATATAGATAATAAGAAAGGCTATATGACCGTGAACACTGGGCTTGAGCTACTCCTGGAGATTGAAGAAAAGAAAGGAGGAAAGCTTATGTATAGTAACATTGCTGTTGGGATAGCCAGGGCAGGCTCGGAAAAACCGGTAGTGAAGGCAGATTATGCAGAAAAGTTAAAAGATTATAATTTTGGGAAACCTCTCCAGATCCTGGTGATCCCTGGAAAGCTGCATTTTCTTGAAGCTGAAGCACTTGTAGAGTTTGCAGGAGCTCCCAGAGAGTTTCTGAAAGAAGCAGACTAAGGATGAACAAATAAACTCTCAAGTAACTCTCAATATCTCCTGGTGGTTAAGATGCCTGCAGATTTAAATGAGAAGGTCAAGAAATATGAAGATATGCTGAAAAGAGCACTCAGGAAAGCAGAATATTCACCTATCCCAGAGTCCCATATGTATGCTGTTGCAAAGGATTATTACACAATGGCTGAAGCTTATTATAAGGACGGCTTATATTTCCTGGACTCAGGAGACCCTGTAAATGCCCTTGCGTCCTTTAGTTACGGGCATGCTTGGCTTGATGCAGGAGCTAAACTCGGCGTCTTTGCGGTAGATGACGAAACTCTTTTTACTATATAAAAAAGAGAATAAAGTTAAAGAAAAATCATATAAAAAAGGCCAGAAAAATTTCTGGAAAAACGTT
>JAUPKV010000402.1 GCA_030837265.1 Methanobacteriota archaeon | reverse complement strand
TCTTTTACCAGAATTCTTGGTTTCAATATAAGGTGCATATCAGCTGCGTCCACGTCGCAGTCTGCAATAACAGCATTTTCTGCAAGAGAAGCAAAAGCTGCCGTAAGCGTAGTTTTGCCTGTTCCCCCTTTTCCACTGATAACAGTTAGCTGTTTCATATTCTCCCCTCTTTCTCACCTGCAAGTTGAGATTTAATTGCTTTAAACATGCAGAGTAACTTCTCATTCCATTCCGGCATTTCCCGGATAAAGGGAATGCCCTGAGAATAGAGTTCTGCAATCTTGCGGTCATTTGGAATCTTGAGAAGGATCGGGATTCCTTCGGCTTTACAGTATTCTTCAACCTTTGAGTCACCTAATCCATAGCGGTTAATGACCACTCCGAAGGGGATTTTTAGCGCCCTTACAAGGTCTATGGCAAGCTTAAGGTCATGGAAACCAAAGGGTGTAGATTCGGTTACGAGCACACAGTAATCCATATCCTCGATAGAGGCAATGACCGGGCAGGCAGTTCCCGGGGGTGCATCAATTATTGCAGTTTTCCGATTATCGATGTGCTTCTTGAGTGTTTTGATAACAGGCGATGTAGTCACTTCTCCGATGTTTAAAAGTCCCCTGTAAAACTCCGGTGAACTCTCTCCTTTTGCCTTTTCGATCACTCCGATGGGCCTCTGAGACTCTCGAATTGCCTTTTCCGGGCAGAGAATGGTACAGCCCCCACAGCCATGGCAGAGAAAAGGGAAGACCAAAACTTTGGTAGGAAGTGCAGCCAGGGCGTTATAGCGGCAAAAGTCCGAACACCGCCCACAGAGGCTGCATTTTTCAGGGTCGATTACAGGTATCGGGCAAACGACATCTTCAACTTTCTCAAGTTCAAAGCCAAGGAAGAGATTGCAGTTTGGCTCTTCCACATCACAGTCAAAAAGCTGCACATCTGGGAGGACAAGGGCAAGATTTAAGGAAACTGTGGTCTTTCCAGTCCCTCCTTTTCCACTTGCAAATGCAATTTTCATATTCGGTCTCCATTTTCATTCCGTGGGTGCTGTGATTTCTTCAAGGTCCCAGGCCCTGTCAAGTATGTCTCCGGCAGTGCCTGCTCCTTCCGGAGTTCGCATGATTTTTACAAAATTATTCCGGAGCATGTGGAAGGGGCCCTCCCCTACATTTCTTACCACGAGGAAGTTCGCCTTTTCTCGGACGACTAATTCCACAGCTTTCACGCCTCTTTTTTTCTCATAATTGGAAGATAGGTTTTCGAGAATTTTCCAATTTCCGATCCTGCCCTCTTCAATTTCTACAAAGAGGAAATAAGGGGCTTTTCCAAGGTGTTCCGAAGGCTTTGCTTGAAGCCCGTTTCTGTCAAGGACGGGGAGAGCTAGCCTTAAGTTCTTCCTACGTACAGGCCTTGCATTAACAACAATATGCTCCAGGTTTTTAATTTCTTTTTTAACAGCAGTTTTGATGTCCTCTGAAAGCAGTTCCATCCTTTTCAGATCAGTTTCACTTTCGATTTCAACCGTCACTTCCCCGAAGACCACGAGTCCGGATTTTCGGAGTTTCAAGTCTTCAAGCTCTATCAAGCCGGGGATCCCGCGTATATTTTTTTTAATCTTTTCACTTACCTCTTCATCTAGCCAGGCATCCATCAGGGTGAGCACCGCATCCTTGGCATTCTCTATTCCCATTTTGAAAATCAAAAGGGAGATCACAATGACACCCAAACTGTCAAGTCCCGAGATTCCCAGCATGGAGCCAAGGACTGCTACAACCACAATCATCGAAGAAAAGACATCCACGTAAGAATGTGTTGCGTCAGCAATCAAAGCCTGGGAATTAATCCTTGTTCCTACATTCCGCTTGTATCTGGAAAGGGCATAGATCGCAAGCACCGAAAAAACAGATGTCCCAAGAACAAGTCCCGGAAATCCAAGCTCTGGAGGAGCCTTTGCACCAGAAAAGCCTTCCCTTAACAGCTCAACTCCGGAAAACAGGATTAATAAAGAAACAAAGAGGGCTACAATATTCTCTGCCTTGTAATAACCGTAAGGAAAACTCTTCCCGCTACTTTTCTGGCTTATCTTAAGCCCGATCCAGACTGCTAGAGAGGCAAAAATATCCAGGCTTGTGTGGACGGCATCTGCAAGCAAGACTGTGCTTCCTGAGTAAATACCTACAGCCCCTTTAAGGAAAGCGAGGAATGCAAGTGCCAGTGTTGCATTCCCGGATGCTTTAACTCCGAGTTTCAAATTGTCCTGCGCAATCATTTGAAGATCAGTTTAAAAATAAGTCCTTGATTTGTCACGATTAACTTATAAAATATCTGAGTATTGCACCATAAGTTAGATGCTCTCTAATAGTACCAACCTGGATTTCAGTGGTGATGATGCTCTTCATGTCCATGTTCGGTACAGGCATTCTCAGCAGTTGCGTTCTGGAGCTTTCCTGCCTTCCAGGCTTCAAACGTATCCCTTACTGTACCACCAGCTCCCACAAAAACTTTAATTCCGTAGGACTCGAACATGCGAACGGCTTTGAACCCGAGCCCGGCACAGAGCATGATGTCCACCCCATTCTGATGAAGGTATTCAGGAGGCAGTCCGACTCCTCCCATGTGTTCACTGGTATTAGAGATTACCGTAATTTCCTCGGTTTCGGTATCTATTATGGTGTAGGTGGGAGCTTTTCCAAAGTGCTGTTCAACAATCCCATCCAGACCGTTTTCATCTTTTGTAGGAATACTTACTTTCATATGATCACCTGTGTCTTTGTATCTCTCTTCTAAATCAGTGGAGTTTATTGATTGTGTTAATTTGTACTATCGATGTTACAATTATTTGTGTCACTTTGTATATTGGGGATTTATTCTGTTTTGTAGATTTGCATTTTACTTTTCAACCTATCAAGATTAGCACTTATCTACCCCTGCCTTTCCCTCTTCCCGTCTCACTGCCTTTTTTCATG
>JAUPKV010000401.1 GCA_030837265.1 Methanobacteriota archaeon | reverse complement strand
TATCGTGGTTGCACTGCTAAGAGCTGGCGGATACGATGTAGTTGACCTTGGGAGAGATGTTCCTGTAGATGAAGTAATATCAGCAGTAGAAAAAGAAAAGCCGATGATGCTTACAGGTACGGCTCTCATGACCACAACCATGTATGCATTCAAGGAAGTTAATGACAAACTTCTAGAGAAAGGATACCGGGTTCCCTTTGCATGCGGTGGGGGTGCTGTGAACCAGGACTTCGTGTCTCAGTATGAGCTTGGAGTCTACGGTGAAGAAGCAGCCGATGCACCGAAGATGGCTGATTTCATCAAAGCAAATGGGGATAATGTTGTAAAATTGAGGGAGAAATTCCATAGACACTGAGGAGGTGGAGTAGATGGCAGTAAAAAGATATACTAAAATGGCTTATTCAAGTGCAGATGATATGGTTTTTGGAAAAGCCATCAAGCCCGTCAAAGCCGGGCTGGGGCTTGAGATTGGTGCTGGCTACACAACTCCCGAAGTGAACTATGCTCCAAGACCTGAAGCCGGTGCTTCTAAAGAAAAGCTCGTAAAGGAGTATGAAAGGATCACCACTGATATTATGGCAAGGATGGTTCAGATTGGAGCTCCTGCTGTTGTGCTTGAGACAGAACACGTTCAACAAATGTCCAACAATCCATCCTGGGGGGCTGAAGTTGCACACGCCCAGAAAGCTATCATGGAAGATTATCATGATGAGTACGGCATAAAATGTGCACTCCGCCACACCATTGGAGACATTCGCGAAGACCGCAATTATCTCCAGCTTAGAGGAGACAAGTACAACACCCTTATGGAAGCCTTTGAGCAGTGTGCCCAGAACGGTGCAGATATTCTTGCTATTGAGTCAATGGGTGGAAAAGAAATTTTTGACTATGCAATTCTCAGGAACGATATGGCTGGTGTACTTTTCGGTATTGGCGTACTCGGCAGCATGGACATGGAAATGATCTGGCAAGACATTACGTCTATTGCAAAGAAAAATAATGTAGTATCATCAGGTGACACGGACTGTGCCCAGGCAAACACTGCAATGTTCATTGCAGGCGGCCTGCTGGACAAGAACCTCGCTCACACTATCGCAATTATTGCCAGGGCAATCTCTGGAGCAAGGTCCCTTGTTGCATACGAGTGTGGTGCAGTTGGCCCAGGCAAGGACTGCGGATATGAAAACACAATTTGCAAAGCAATCGCAGGTGTTCCGATTGCTCAGGAAGGAAAGACCTCAACCTGTGCCCACTCTGACTTGATGGGTAATCTGGTCATGCAGTGCTGTGATCTCTGGTCTAACGAATCAGTTGAATACCACGGCGAATTCGGTGGAACCACAGTTCAGTGCTGGTCCGAGACACTGGCATACGATTGCGCCATGATGAATGTCGCCCTTAATTCAGGTAATGCAAAAGTTCTCAGAGATATACTCGTGGCTTCGGACATGTACAGAGATGCACAGGGCTATGTTCTTGCATATCCACATGCCTACAGAGTAGGGCAGGCCATTGCCAAGAACGGAAATGACATTTACCTCCGTGCCAAGAACGCAGCACTTGAGTGCATTAAGATAGTTGAAGAAGGCGCAAAAGGCAAACTCACGCTCTCCAGGTTCGAAGCAAATGCCCTTGCTGATGCAAAGGCAGCCTTCGAAGGACTTACTGACGACAAAGATAAGTTCATGAGCGACTGTCTTACTAAATATAAAGAAGAAGTTGCAGTCTTCCTGCCGAAGAACTACGGCCTCTAACCGAGGCAGGTTCTTCTTTTATCTTTTTTCGGAGTTTCCCGACATAATTTCCGCTGGTTGATACCGTATTAGTTTGACGATTTCAATAACTATCAATACATTTTCTTTTTTGAAAAGAAAGAAAACCTGAAAGGTTTAAAACCTAACAGGTAAAAGTAAAAGTAATGAGTTTTCGAAATAAAGTGAGCTTGCAAGACGCAATGATAGGAATAATTGAAGAACCACTTCTTCGTCTGGTGCCAAAAAGTTTCGACTATGTAGGAGACGTGGCAGTAATCTCAATTCCCCCTGAACTAACAGCTTATAAAGAAGTTATTGCCTCAAAGTTACAATCTATGAGAGGTAACACTCAAGCTGTGCTTAACAAAATCAGTAAACTTGAAGGAGAGCACAGAGTTGCAGAGTTTGAACTTCTTCTTGGCGAGTCCACAGAAACCTTTCACAAAGAAAACGGTTACACCTATAAACTAGACATAAAAAAGGTTTTTTTTAATCCCCGCCTGTACTCGGAAAGAGGGAGAATAGCAGCAAAAATCAGTCCGGGAGAACATGTTTTAATCCCTTTCGCAGGTGTGGGCCCTTTTGTGCTTCCTGCTGCAGGAAAAGGAGCAAAAGTGTATGCTGTCGAAATAAATCCAGACGCATGTATTTGTCTACGGGAAAATATCCGGATAAATAGGCTTGAGAAGAAAGTAATAATTATCCAGGGGAATTTTGAGAATATTGCGGATATAAAAGATATTCAATTTCCAGAAAATGGATTTGATAGGGCTATTGTGCCTACACCTTATGGAATGGATTATTCACTTGTTGAAGTTTCAAAGTTTGTAAAGAAAGGAGGCTGCATCCATTTTTATACTTTCAAAGCAGAGTCACAGATTACTTATTTAATTGAAGATTTCGAAAAAATGGGACTTGAAGTAGAGTTTTACAGACGCAGAGGAAATGTTGCTCCGGGGATCAGCAGGTGGGTTTTTGATTTTGTTAAGAAATAAAAAAAATTAAATCGAGACTTCTACAATCTTTTATCAGAATGAACATATGCAGGAAAACATAGAAATCTCCTTTTGAGCTCCAATTTTAACTATAGACAAGTTTCAGTTTCGGCGCCTGGCTCTTGTTCACGATGTCATCACTATAGAAAGAAATGTAATTGTCACTTTCATTCCGGGACTTTATGAGGAAACCTGTGTTTGCATATTTACCACCGACATATCCTCTCACAAGGTCGGTTACGTTGAACTCACAGTAGCTGTTGCTTGCTAATGCACTGGCTTTCAGGGTTAATGTAGCGTATGGAGTGTTGCCATGTAATACATCGTTCTTATCATACCAGTCCCCTCCCGACTTAGTCCAGGCAATACCTTTATTCTTTTTGTTCCAGCTTACATAACTGGAGTTCCAGGAAGAAGCAGGTCTGTAGACCTCTACAACAGTATCTCTAAGCCGGGAATTGTCGGGATAATACCAGAAGAGTAAAAGAGTTGCACCCTTTATCTGTGTAGCGCCGGTATATCTGTTCAGATCAAAATATAATATGTCCCAGTACCTGCTAACTCCACTTATTCCACCTACATCGATGAATAAACTATTCGAAAAAACATCATCAGAGGAAGCTTCATGCAGACGATTGTCATTTTTGCTCATGAGCATAGAAATTTATTCTTTTTTAAGTACACTAATTTTAATGGTCTTTGAGTTTGTACCATTTGCATTGCTTACAGTAAGATTTACAGTATAATTTCCTGCTACAGAATAGGTATTAATTGCATTTTTCCGGGTTGAATTATTGCCATCTCCAAAATCCCATCTCCATCCTGTTGCATTTTTTGACAAATCTGTAAACTGGACACATAAAGGGACGTATCCGCTACTTACATTGCTGCTAAAATTCGCAACTGGAGTGGATGATGTAAAAGGCATTACAATTTTTCCTATGGAAACAGGCAATTTTCCTACATTCATCGAAGCTGTGACGGTATTTGTATCAGTATCAATAACAGAGACGTTGTTGCTATTGGAATTAACTACATATGCCTTTGCTCCGTCAGGACTTACCGTAACTCCGCAAGGGAGATTTCCCACATTCACCGTGCCTCTAATAGTGTTTGTTGCCGTATCAATAACAGAAACATCGTTACTGTTGGAATTAGCCACATATGCTTTTGTTCCGTCAGGGGTGACTGCAACTCCCCAGGGACCATTTCCTACTTTTAGTACGGATACAACTGTGTTCGTTGTTGCGTCAATTACGGAGACAGTATTGTTGTTTGAATTTGTCACAAATACCTTTTTCCCATTAGGGCTGACTGCAACCCCCCATGGGTTATTTCCTACATTTACTCTGGCCACAACAGCGTTAGTACTTGTATCAATTACAGAAGTAATGCTACTGTTTAAGCTAGCTGCATAAATCTTTGTTCCGTCAGGATTGATTGCGATTCCCCAAGGGCAGGTTACTCCACTTATCCCTGTCATGACTTTATTCGTGGTAGTATTGATTACGGAAATATTATTACTGCCGAAGTTAGCCACATATAACTTTTTCCCGTCAGGGCTAACTGCAGTCCCAAAAGGAAGACTGCCCACATCTACCGAAGCTGTAACTGAATTAGTTGCGGTGTCAATTACAGAAACATTGTTATTGAGATAGTTTACCACATATATCTTCTTTCCATCAGGACTGCTGGTTAGTCCAAAAGGAAGCTTTCCCACTATTACAGTTGCTTCAATGTTTTTGTTGGCAGTATTAATTACGGAGACAGTGCTGTCTGCGGAGTTAGTGACGTATGCAAAAGGACCTCTATTTTCAAAAGCTGCTCCGATTGTGATGCTTAATAACACTGCAAGTGATAGAACTGTTAAAGCCAAAGTAATAAAAAGAGCATGCTCACCCAGTTCTTGATCAGATACTTTAATCATTATGAACCCATACACTTAACGAAAAATGTTAATATGATGAACAGTTTAAATATTTTAAACTTTTTCATTGGAGACAAATTTAACAAAGTTATAAACCATGTGACCAAATATATAACTTGTGTTTTTAAAATGCTAAACCGGAAAAAAATATTCGAGTTGATGTAAATTGGAAATAAGATATTAAAGTTTCTAATAAGGAAAAGTCCAATCGAAAAATTAATCCGAAACCAATTTCCTGAATCTTTGCATCAACTATCGATGTTTTTAAATATTTTCAGTATTCGTTTGTTAAACCTGGACCGTTCTGGGGTAACCAAAGACTAAATTACTTTATTTTCAGGTACATTTATTCCCCTCAATAATTTTTCCATTTGTCTACCCTCAAGCTCTAATAATCATTAGAGTGGACTATATTTATTCAGTATAGTAACGTATATACAATATAATACATAGATCTGAGAAATTTCAGACGAAGATCCAAAGATATTTCATTAAGTATTTCTGTAAAAGATATGATATACTCCCCCAACACAATAAATATATGAATAGGGTTGTATTTATACTATTCCAGCAAATTTGAAATTAGATTAGTTTCCTAAAAAATTAGTTTTTAAAAAACAGATTTATTAATGCCGCCATCACTTTCTTTTTGCGTTAGCTTCATACAATAACAAAGCATTTTTTCCCAGAATATAAAAATGCTCGTTTATTAGTATCTAAAAATTTATAAACATTTAAAGCTGTATAACAATATTGAAAAAATAAGGAGGTAATAAAATTGAATGCAGAACAGACCGTGGGAAAGTATGAGCATATGGAAAAGCATGAGCATAACAGAATGGCTGACGAAGAAGAGATTGAACAAATTAAAGCCGAATTAGAGATCGCAGCCGAAAAAGTTGCATATTTCGAGGATATAATAAGATCCGCTGACACTTTAAGGAAATTAGCTGAAGCTAAGATCATACAGACGCAATCCAAGAAATTGGAATCAATCTCAAACAAGCTGGATTCGCAGATCCAGAGTCTGGGAGAGCTAATAAGGAAAGCAGAGAACAGAAGAGAAGAAGCAATAACCAAATTGCTGGAAGCTGAAGTCAGACTAATAGTATTAGAAAATAGGATACTGCACTCAAAGCTCACAAATTTTTAAAGAAACATGAAAAGCAAAAGTAAACCAGGTCGAAAGGTAGATTCGTAATTATATAGAAAATAAAAATGAATACATAAATATATTAATGTGTACATAATTGAAGGTATGCGTTATAGAAGCATACCAAAATCTATTTTTGATATATCCTTAAATGAACTAGAAATCAGTATAATCAGGATATTTTGCTAGTATTTCCTTCTTTTATATACATTGGTTCAAATAAATTAAAACGCTGAATATTATATATTTCAATAATAACGCTGAACATTATATATTTTTATACGTAGTGTTATAAAGGGGAGTGGAAAAATGCCATATAATGTAAAAGAGCCGAAAAAAAGTGTGAAGTCGGAATGGAGAAAGAGAGCAGCTGAGTTTGAGACAGATGAAACTGCTGAGAGGATTAGATCATTTGTAGCACCGGAAAAAAACGAAATTGTTGGACGATGGCTCAATGATAATGAGTATATGTCAATTGACGGAGAAATAAACCAGGGCGGGATGCCTTACAAATTATGGACAAGGGATGAACCGATACCAATATCTCCTACGGATGCTCGAGCATTAATTAAAGCAAATTTAATTAGACGTGTTCTTAAATAAGTTCAATGTTCCCTCTCATCTTGTGGTTCATGAAGTAATTGTTGGCTTCGAAGCTTGGTTCATGGTTTATATACTCTGAAGCATTAAGGGAAATGGAAAAAATCCCGGAAGATAAATACTTCCAGGTCCCCTTGGTCATATGATATGGAGTAAATATCACCTGGTTATACTGCATGTTCTTTCTGTTTTATGGTATAGCTACAGTAAATTGCAAGGACACAGTACATTCGATAGGATTTAAGCAGAACTATTCTGCACCAACTGTATGAGGTTGCCACAAGTGTCATCAAATACGGCAATGGTTATCGGGTCCATTTTTGTTGGTTCTTGAGCAAATTTCACGCCAAGCTTTTTCATTCGTTCGTACTCTTTTTGAATATCGTCCACGAAAAACACTGTTAAGGGTATCCCCTGATTATAAAGTGCCTCTTGGAATGTTCTAGCAGCTGGATTGTCGTTTGGCTCAAGAAGTAATTCTGTACCTTCAGGTTCCTCGGGAGAGACAACTGTTAGCCACTTGAATTCCCCCACTGGCATATCGATTTTCTTAACGAAGTGTAAAATCTCAGTATAAAACTTAAGAGCCTTATCCTGATCATCCACAAGTACAGTGGTTAACTTAATTCTCATATTTGTTTCCTCGAAAATATCTAATTCTATTTAGAGAGTACTTTTTGGTTTACTTAAAAGTGTTTAAAGCTTCCCAAAGAGTAAGACAGTACGCTATTAACTTTTCATCAGATAGAGTATAGCCATTGTCGGTTGTGTTATTCTAATTTTATAATAGGAGGTCACAACACTTTTCGAATAGGCTCTTAATTTGATTTAAAAACTGAATGCAATTATTTTAGACATATTAAACTGTTAGATCTTTTTAAAATTTTTATCAAAACGTCAGCCTGTTAAAAAATGGAGCTTTTTTGAAGAGCTTAATTATTGCAGGCTTCATATTCTCTCATAGGTGCAGATTTGATGGGATTCGGAAAAAAATCCATAACCTGGCTGATTGAAGACCATAATTAATCATCCAGAGTTTGTTTATTTCTCCTTTTCCTCAATTTATGCTGGTCTTTAGATTAGTTGCCACCCATCCCCTTCAAGTCCGTCCGTACTCACTGCAATCGTATCTCCGCAGTCGAAAATGAATTTCCTTGCTTTCTCAACAATATATTGTTTATTTTTCCTTCTTCTGTGTATGCTCGGAGATCCAGTTTCCTATTAACTCTAGCGCAGCTGGAGAAATGGTCTCTTCAATTTTTGCATATTCGGTGGGAGAACCGGTTTGAGCGGTCTGGAATAAATGATTGAGCCCTGGCATCTCTTGAGTGGTATAATCCTTATTGCCCCCGGTTATTAGAGCATAGTCAATAGCACGGAGATTTTCATCAGGTGGGACCTGAAGGTCTTTTTCGCCATTAATTGCCAGTAAGGGACATTTAACTTTCATTAATGTCGGCTTAGGGTCGTATGTCAGGAAAAAGCGCATCCATGGTGATAAGATTGCTTCGATCTGGGAATCGAGGTTAGCTTCGGAGTAACCAGAATACTTTTTTTCGGCCTCACTCACGTTAGCCGTTTCAGCCTTCAGGATCTTGCTAATTTCCTCCTCGGCAACCGTATTATTTTGTTCCTTCTTTACTATGGAATATATTTTTCTCATTACTTCATCATTCCTGGCTATAGTGTCATTGCTTGCTCCTTCTGCCCTGGAAATGAGATTGCTTTGCATGTAAAGAATTTCCTCTCCTGTTAAGCCGGTGCCTGCCATCATGACAATGAATGCAACATCTTGAGACCGTGAAGCTACGATAGGAGCAATTATGCCTCCTTCACTGTGCCCGATCAGACCAATTCGAGTAGGATCTATTTCCTTGCGGCTTTTAAGGTATTCTATACCCGCAAGCACGTCCCCTGCAAAATCCTCAGTAGTAACCTGTGAAGAGTTTCCGGTTGAGCCTCCTACTCCACGGTCATCAACTCTGAGTACGGCAATACCCTTGCGTGTAAGATAATCCGAGAGCACAAGGAAAGGACGGTGACCGAATATCTCTTCATCTCGATTTTGTGGACCGGAACCGGTTATAAGCATTACGGCCGGGTACTGCCCTTCTGTGTGGGGAAAAGTCAATGTTCCTGCCAGCTTTACTCCTGCTTCTTTATTTTCATAAACAACTTCTTCTTCAACATAAGGATAAGGTTTTACAGGGTCCTGCTTTCTGCTCAGGTCCGGGGCTTTTTCAATACGATTAAGTATAAGTGGGAGATCCGACCCAGCCTGTTTCCATTTCCCATCAATGGTTTTACCGTCTGCTTTAAGTGTTCCTTCAAAAACACCCTTTATGGATTTTACTTCAAGCCTCAAGCTTCCGTTTTTATATTTAGCTGTTTCTACAGGTATGCCTTTTGCTCCCTGATCAAGGCTGTCCATTGTGGCATGTAAGGAACCGTCAGTTTTCGAAGAGATATTGAATAAAATTCTCAGTTCCAACCCATTTGGAACTTTAAGGCTTCCCATCCAGAGGCCTTCAATATCTTTAATTCCCGCTGCGTTTTTATCATTCGTGTCATTTTGCTGGGAATAATTCGATTGTGAGTCTGGCTGCGAGATGCACCCCGGACCAGCTAAAGTTATAATCAATGAGACTACGCTAATTATGGCCTTACTTTTCATAATATGACCGCTGTTCACAATATGTATTATTTACATCTATTAATAGCGTGAATTTATTTGTTTATTTTATTTCTATTTAGCTTTCCCATATTCTTCCTTTTATTATTTTAACTTCCCTCATTCTTATAACATATGATTACTCGAAAATTCTTTAAATTAGCAATCTTTTTAATGCCACATGTTTGAGGTTAAAAAAAAAGCTCATCTGGCAGTATTAGTTGGCTGTATCTTGTATGGGATGACCGGGTTATTCCTCTCCTGCATCCATAATATGTCCATAGCTTCTATTATATTTTATAGATTGTTTTTTGGCCTTTGCCTAATTTCAATTTTCCTTTTAATAACAGGAAGACTGGGTGAACTCAAACCCGGAAAACGCAGGACTCAGCTTCTTTTACAGGGCATATTTGTCCTGGCTAATATGTTTTTTTATTTTATCTGTGTTAAGAAAACCTGTTTCTCCGTAGGTATTTTGCTTGAGTATACTGCTCCAATTTACGTGATGCTAGCTTCTCCTTTTGTTTTAAAAGAAAAGGTAGGAAAGAAGAGTATTGCAGCCCTGTTCCTGTCAATGGCAGGAGTTTATCTTGTGATTAGCCCGAATGGAGGATTTGGCATCTTTGAATTTACCAGTGATTATTTCATAGGTATCCTGTCAGGACTTTTTGCAGGTGGAATTTATGCAGTTGTAATTATGAATGTAAGAGTCCTGAAAAGAGACCATTCCGAATTTGCTATTGCCTTCTGGGGAACTGCTATTAGCTGCCTTCTAATGATACCTTTTGCTTTCGAGACTCCTTTATCAGTCCTTGCTTCCAATCTAGTCCCATTACTGACTTTTGGGGTTTTTTCTGTTGGGATCGGGGGAATTCTAACGACTATAGGTTTTGCGAACCTTAAATCTCAAACAGGAAGCCTGCTTGCCCTGATAGAACCTGTTGCCGGTGTTTTTTTTGACCTTACGGTGCTTGGAGTTACTCTTCAAGCAGGTACGATCGCAGGTTGTCTTTTAATTTTGGTAGCAGCTGCAGTTATAAGTTACAATGATTTTGCAAAACCTTCAGTAAAATGTAAAGACAGTGCTGAATCGGTCTAAATTACTGGAAATAAATTTATTCAGGTAGAAAAGGAAATTAAGGTAATATTTAATTAAGGGAAGCCCTATCGTCTGAGAATCATCGTTCTCAAGCGGTCAGCTGCCGTAGCTGACTTATCAGCTATCCCTCCTACTCTTTCGACGAGTCCGATAAGGTGACAAACACCTGCGCCTCCGATAGCATCTTCATTTTTGAAAATCTTTTTCAAGAGAGCTGTTTCAAGCATATCCACATCATGTTCCAGTTTTTCAACCTCAGGGATGATAGTTAGTGTTTCTTTAATTTCTTCCTTGCTAAAGGAAGTGGCAAGCAGTTTGTAAAGTTCGCCAGCTAGCTCATCATATTTCCGTGAGGTTTGCCGGGAAGCAACCATCAATTCCAGAAAACCTTCTTTTACTTCCAGGGGTAAGGTTTTACAGGGTCGAAGATTCATCCAGTAGGCTGCAGCTTGTGCAAAATCTGCAATTGAATCCTGCTGTTTAAGGAAAGAAAGAAGATCTTTTTTGTCAACTGGCAGCTTCACGGAAGAAGGAATACTTGCCCTTATTTTCTGTTTGAGTATGTCAGCCTCATGTTCGAGTTTGTCAATCTCGTCAGTCCTTTCCTCAAGAAGAGCCTGATTTCCAGAGCAGTAGGCTTCCATAGCTTCAGACAGTTTCTCAACTGCTTCCACTCCCTTTTTAGCATGTACTTCCAGAGGACCGAAGGGAGATTCGGCAACCACGTCAAAAACTGATCGGATATAGTCTTTCATAAGAAAACCACCTTAAGCCCTGCAAAAATTAATGCCGATGTAAGGGCGGCTATAGGGACAGTAGCTACCCAGGAGAAAACAATTCTCCAGATAATGCGCAGGTCGACGGCTGCAATCCCGCCTGCAAGTCCGACACCTATAACCGAACCGACAAGGGTATGTGTAGTCGAGATAGGGAGAGAGCTGTAACTGTGGAGCAGCACCACGGATGCTGTTGCAAACTCTGCGGAAAAACCACGTGTAGGCGTAAGTTCAGTAATCTTTGACCCTATAGTCTCAACCACTTTATAGCCCCAGGTGGCCATTCCAAGTACCATACCAAGGCCCCCCATTACAAGCACCCACATCGGGACTTCTGACCCTGTTACTCCCATGATCTTAAGTGCTGCACAGAGAGGGCCGATAGAGTTTGCCACATCGTTGGACCCGTGCGCAAATGCCATATAGCAGGCAGTTATGAGCTGTAGGGATATGAATTTTTTCTCGATAGCCGGAAGGTCTATAGCCCTGTGAAGGAACAGTTTCCTCACAATAGTAAAGGTGATATAAGCAAAAACAGCTCCAAGAACCGGTGATACAAACCAGCTGGTAACAATTCTCGTCATTGCTCCCCAGTGTATATCCGAAAAAGAGATTGTTCCATTATAGGCAGCAATAAGCCCAAAACCAAGAACTGAGCCAACGATGGAGTGGCTGGTTGAAACAGGAAGATTGTAAAAAGTCGTAAGGGTCACCCAAAAACCGGCTGCAAGAATTGCAGCCAGCATCCCAAATGCCACAATATTTGGATTGATTGTGCCGATAATATCAACTGGAACAATCCCACTTGCAATTGTCTCAGTAACGCGACTCCCAAAGAGCACAGCACCGAAAAACTCAAAGAAAGCAGCAATAATTATTACCTGTTTGAGTGATAAGGCCCCGGTTCCTACTGAAGTCCCCATAGCATTTGCTAGGTCGTTTGCCCCTATGTTCCAGGCCATATATAAGCCTGCCAGAACAAGGGCTATGACTATGAAATCCATTTTTTTCTACTCCAAAGATTATAAACTCAGAAACTGCTATAACTTTTAAAATCTACACTTTTTTCGTTCTATAAATAAAATTCATGGAGTTTATGTATATTTTTCTAACACTGCTTTAAACTAAGAAAGTTTATGTTATTTCAGATATTTTCTTTATATTTTACGTTTTCCAAATTCTTCCAGCTGCTCTATATAAACTATAGATTTATATTGTCTGTTTTGAACATTTTTAAGTTCTTGATTAGTTTTTTTGAATATTAAGCCATTAAATGAAAGATTCATACTTAAAAATAAAGAAGATAATTTTCAAGACATAAGCCCCCATATTAAAAGAGTAAGGTTTTTATTTAAAATCGGTTTTTAGGACTTCAGGTGATAGATAATTGATATCAGTACTTGAAGCAGCAGAATTTGCCAGCAAATGTGTTTGCGCCTGGAATTCCCATGACACAACAGAAATCTCGAGCATTACAATGAAGATTTCGAGTTGATGTCCTATGATATCCTGGTAATGAATAGAAAAAAGGGTACTTTCAAAGGTAAGAAAAATGTGGGGCTTACTGGGAGCAGG
>JAUPKV010000400.1 GCA_030837265.1 Methanobacteriota archaeon | reverse complement strand
ATTTTCCAAAGCCTTCAATATCAAAAAGAATTCGGAGGAGTTTTATGGATCTGGCAGCCCTCGCCCAGCAAGCAACAGATATTCTCGTTCCTGCCTTATCTGCACTGTGCATTGCAGGAAAACCAGTAGTAGACAAAGGCAAAGAAGTCCTTGTGGATATGATCTACGAAAAAACCTTTGAAAAACTCGGTTCAGAGGGCGGGAAAAAAGCGAAGGCTCTTCTGGAGAAAATAAGCCCAAGAATGAGTGAATCCCTTGAAAAAGCACTCACAAAAGTTTCCAGAGACTCTGAAGACCCAAAAGCAAAGGAAGAGCTTCAGCAGGAAATCTTGAAACTACTGAGAGAAAATCCAGACCTTGCAAGGGAAATAGAATTTACTCTAAATCTCAATGTGGAAAATGTTGATCAACTCGCAGTAGGAAATTATAATAATTTCTTCAATTTTGAAACGTCTTCAGGTGAAGAATTTATCAAGATAATCGAGTACCTTGACCAAAAACGAAAAGAAGCTATAAATCAGGAAATTCTGAGCCGTTATAATCCTTCAATACTACCAAAGTATCCAAACCGATTGAAGGAGTTCGTTACCGAAAACCGTTCAGAAGAATTAATAAAAGCCCTTATATACCTCGAAAATCACCAAATTTTACTAATCAGTGGAGTCGGTGGTATTGGCAAGTCTACTCTAGCAAGAGCTCTTGTAGATCTCAGACCCGTAAACGTCCCTGAACCTTTCTGGTTTGACTTTAACCAAAATCAGAGTGCAAAATTGGGTGATATCCTTGAAAAACTGGCCTCCTATCTGAAAGCACCAGATATCACATCTTTTAAATACGACAGGAGAGAACCCGGAAAACTTGACGTGGATAAACTCACCGATGAACTTCATAGAAGAAATCAAATCTGGCTCATTTTCGATGACCTTAGCACCATTCTTGAAGATCAACATTTTGTAGATAAAGGAATTGAATTTCTCTTTTCGTCCCTTCGATACAACACCCATAAAGCAAAAATAATAGTTACAAGCCGAATCCTGCCGATACTTGAAAACGGAGAAAGTCTTATCGATGTGATGGAAGATGAAGAAAAACAAAATCTCAAAGGTTTGAAAAAAGACTTTGCAGTTGACTATCTTGCCAGCAATGGGCTTGGCGAAGTGGAACCCGAAAAGCTGGAAGAACTGGCAACAGGTGTTGATGGTTATCCCCTTGCTTTAAAGTTACTTGTAGAGCTGGTAAAGGAATTCGGTGTGAAGGATACACTTGAAGACCTGAGTATGTATCAAGAAAGTAAAGATGATACCATCAAAAAGGCAAGGAAATTATTCGACAAACTGGCAGGTGAAGAAAAAGAACTTCTTGAACGTGTTTCAGTCTATCGTGAGCCTGTGGATTTTAAAGGGCTCAAGGAGATGTTCACGGAAAGTACTCCAAAAAATACCGTCAAGAAGCTTATCGACAAATCCCTTCTCGAAACCGACCACTATGGAAGCTACTGGCTTCATCCTTTAGTTCAGGAATTCTCCTATGAGGATCTGAAAAACAAAAAAGAAGTTCATATTCTCGCAGTAAAATACTATCTTTCTCTTTTACTACCCAAAAATCCAACCAAAAAAGAAGAACTTCAGCCAGTAATCGAAGCCTATTACCATTCCTGTATTGCTGAAGAGTATTATCTTGCGGTAGCTATCATACAGGAATCCAACCTTCATCATCTTCTAGACCTCTGGGGAAATACAAGAATATTAATCGAAATTTACGAAAAATTATTGCCTAAAAACCATTTCGAAGATGAACCACTTCTGAAAGATAAACAGATTCATGGCGCTATTCTTGCAAATCTCGGGAACGCATACATTTACCTGAGCGAACCCCTGAAAGCAATTGAATATTACAAGCAGGCACTAAAAATATCCCGAGAAATAGGAGACAGACGTGGAGAAGGAAATGCCCTTGGAAATCTGGGGTTAGCATACAGCGACTTGGGAGAGCTGAATAAAGCAATCGAATACTACAAGCAGGCGCTAAAAATATTCCGAGAAACAAGAGACAGGCGTGGAGAAGGTGTATGCCTTGGAAATTTGGGGAACGCATACAGCGACTTGGGAGAGCTGAATAAAGCAATCGAATACTATGAACAGGCACTGAAAATTGCTAGAGAAATAGGAGACCGGCACGGAGAAGGTACAAACCTTGGAAATTTGGGGAACGCATACAATATTCTAGGGGAGCCAATAAAAGCAATTGAATATTACGGACAAATTCTTATAGTTCACAGAGAAATAGGCGACAGGCGCGGAGAAAGTGCAGATTTTGGAAACTTGGGGTTAGCATACAGTAAGATAGGTGAAACTAGAAAAGCAATTGAACATCATGAAAAGGCACTGAAAATTGCTAGAGAAATAGGAGACAGGTATGGGGAAGGAAATCATTTTGGAAATCTAGGGTTAACATACAGTCAGTTGGGAGAAACAAGAAAAGCAACTGAGTTTTTAAAGCAATCCTTGGAGATAGGAAAAGCGATTGAAGACCCAAGGATAATTGGTTTTTGTGAGCAGAAATTGAAGGAACTTGAAGGATCTGATGAATGATTTTTTTTCTTCTTTTTATTCATGGGAAAAGCCGTTTGCTTTGCAAACGGGATGTTACCGGGGAAAGATACAAGTTGGAAAACCGTCCATAAATTGAAAAGCAAACAACCAGAGAGTTTTCAAGCCACAAGTAAAATCAAAACTCCCAAAACCAATAAGCTATTAAGTAATCAACCCCAAACCTTACCTGTAATTTTTTCCTAACTTGAATTTCTTAACAATCATATTTTTGCTCAGCTAGTAAAGGTGGAACTATGCCTCATATAATGGAATTACTTGGAAAAACAAGAGTTGTCGTAAAAGATGGAAAGGTCATTGAAGTCGGAGAACCTGAAGTCGAATGGTGCCCCCTTTTTGCCAAAATCCGCGGAATCCAGAGAATTACCCCTGAAGAAGTCAAAAAGAATATGGAGTTCAGGATCAGCGATTTCGGGATGTTTACTGACAAACGCAGGCTGGAACTCGAAGACTTTGTAGGTTTTGGAGCATCAGAAGTCATGATGACGGGCCTGAGCAGGGGTCTGCTTGACACAACCGTAACTGCCTGTGAAGGCGCAGGAACTGTCATTTCCAACAACCCCATCCTT
>JAUPKV010000399.1 GCA_030837265.1 Methanobacteriota archaeon | reverse complement strand
TTTTCATGACTGCGAGGGAGAGAGTATCTACTCGTTCTTTTATTCCCTCTCCTCCGGCAAGCTGCGCACCTACTAAACAATTATCTTTAAAAAGAAGTTTGATAAACAGGTCTTTTCGATCGGGGTAATAAGAAGCTCTTGTCCGCCCTCGGGAAAAACCTGAAACTAGTTTAATTCCCTTGATCTCGGCTCTCTCCGAATTAATCCCGACTCCACCGAATTGAAAATCTCCCGCTACAGCTACCCAGGGATCTGCAAGAGGTCCTAAAACCGTATGCTTTCCTGTAATATTGTTGCCAATTACATCAGCCATGCGTCGGGCTGTTGTACCCAGTTGACTGAGTCTGACTTCTCCTGTTATAAGGTCAGTTACTTCTACACATTCTCCACCTGCATAAACATAAGGAAGAAAATCATCCCCCACTTTAACCTGGAGCATTTCGTTAACAATAATTCCTCCAGCTTTTCCAATCTCGATCCCGGCATCGAGAGCAAGAGATACTTCAGGTTTTACCCCACTTGCCAGAAGCACAAGATCTGCAGTAATTTGCTTATCCCCTACCTGTAAGGATCTTTCTTTCCAGAACCTTTCAGGAAAGACTACCGGTTCCCCGGAAATTACCTCGACACCCTGAGCTTCCAGATATGCTTTTACAATTTCAGCGATATCTGGATCAAGTTGTCTGGAAAGGAGTCCTTTACTCCTGGTTACAAGAATTGTTTTAATTTTCCTTCTTATAAACGCTGCAGCACATTCTATCCCTATTGTCCCTCCACCTATAATACAGACTGTTTCAGCTGTTTTCAAGGCTTTTTCAAAAAGTATGCCATCAGCAAGGCTCCTTAAGGTAAATATGCCATAAGGAAGGATATTCAAATAGCTTTTTCTAGGTACAAAGGGCAGACTGCCCGTAGCAATCACAAGTTTGTCAAAAGGATAAGATCCTCTTTCTGTCCGGACAATTTTTAAATCGAGATCTATTGACTTGGCATTTTCATTTAGCCTGACATTAATCCTGTTTTTCCCGAAAAAATCCGGAGGTTTTACTATAAGTTTTTTAAAATCATCAATTTCCCCACTCAAAACAAAAGGGATCCCGCAATGACTATAAGCAGTATGTGAATCTCTTGAGAGTACAGTTATTTCAAAATCACTCTGTCTTCTAATTTTTGTGGCGGCTGCCATACCACAAGCTCCTCCGCCTATAATGACTAATTTCTCTGGGTCATTTTTTTTCAAATTCTGTGCGCGGATATTTCTAGCAAATTCTTCCTTAACTTTTGTAGCTCTCTGAAATTTTAGATCTATAGCTTCTTGTTTGCAGAAATCGCTTCCCATACTTTTACTATTTGTGCATTGCGCCTATTATATGTTTTTAAAAAACTGGAGAATTTTCAATTTTTAAGCCGAAATAATTCGAGTAAAAAAATTGATTTTTTCCACAGAGGCTGAACGAGCGAGTTTGGGAGTGGGGGGGGTTAATACTTAAAAAAGTTTCTATACCTCGCCCGTTCAATTTTTTACAAGTCTCTTGTTTTATATATACTTTTCTAAATTTTTCTAGTTTATTATTTTTTTAAGAATTTTAAATTTGTTCAAAATTGTCCCGAAAATTTATCTTTTTCATGTACATGATGATAAAAATCACCCCGAGTTGATAGAATTTCAAATAACCACAAAGTTCTTAAATCCTGGAGGCATTAAACGTTTAGCTTAAAATATATGACGTACAGGATACCTGTTTTGCCGAGATTCCTTTAAGGCATGCGGGAGCTGTATTGTCAGATCTCTCAAAATTAATAACTTCATCAACTCATCATTGCTAAATTCGTAAAGGCAACCTACTGTAATTAATTCACATGCAAATATAAAATTTCAGATTTACATACGTTTACCATTCAGGGCTAAAGTCAGTCTTAAACATTAAATTCACAATTTCACCCATATGTAAAAGTTAAAATTTGCTATTAAAAAACCTGATACTTCCACTTACTGCTTCACCACTTATCATTATGAGAGTTCCTTGGTTACGGGATAAGGCGTTTGGTACATTTACGTTGCACACGCTCGGAATACCCGATTTTCGGGGTTATTTCTTAAAAATCAGTTATCAGGTTTTGAATAACATAGTGAACACATACACTGAAATTGGCTTCTCACTCTGAAGGGTGTCTAGGGCTACAAATAAAAACTCATGTCAGGAAGGACTTTCGAGTATGTTAGAAGGTCTCAGAATAGCAGATATTGCTGTCTGCAGCTTAGCTCGGAGGTTCAGGAGACATTATCAAGCAGTTAAAGTGGGCTAAAAAGGCTGACACTTACAATAGCTTTAAAGATTAGAGGCTCATAAAATAACGGCTTTCGGATAGTGTGCTGAATAATTCCTGGCATAGGGAAAATAAATTACAGGCGGAGTCGGGTTTGTACTACCGGTTAGAATCAATCTGCTTTGAATCCGCCTTTTAAAGGTTTACCATCCTGACCTGGTACTTTAAGACCGGTGTGAAATCTGATTTTAACTATTTTTGCATCTCTAGCTTTTGCGAATTTTCGAGTATAGTAGATTATCGAAAAATAATCGAATTCGAAATTCAAAATGTTCACATCTGAATGTTTGTGAATACTAAAAAATTCCATATGGAAATTAGTCGAAAAATTGCTCACGATAAATCATTCACAATTTTAAGGAGAATTTACATGCAAAATACAGATACTACGAAATACATCATCCATTCTAAAATCGCTGCTGATGGGGTAATAGAACGCCCTGATATCGTAGGTGCGATATTTGGCCAAACCGAGGGACTACTTGGAGCTGATCTCGATCTACGTGACCTGCAGAAGACAGGTAGAATTGGCAGGATCGAGGTAATGGTTACTGCAAAAGGCGGTAAAACTAAAGGAAATATCTTTGTTCCCTCAAGTCTTGATAAAGTTGAGACATCCATTCTTGCAGCATCTCTTGAAACAATTGATAGAGTTGGGCCATGTAGTGCTAGAATTGAGGTTTTCCAGATAGAGGACGTAAGAGCTGTAAAGCGAAAGAAGATAATTGAAAGGGCAAAACTAATTTTCACCAAAATGTTTGACGAAACAGTGCCCGAATCTCAGGAACTTGCGGACGAAGTTAGGCAGTCCGTAAGAGTTGATGAACTTACTTATTATGGGAAATCCAGAATCCCTGCCGGGCCCAATGTAGTTAATTCAGATGCCATCGTTATTGTTGAAGGTAGGGCTGACATACTTAATCTTCTGCGTTACGGTATAAAAAACACTATATGTGTGGGTGGAACAAATATTCCGCCCGAAGTCGCGGAACTTACTAAAAAGAAGACAGTTACTGCTTTTACGGATGGAGACCGTGGAGGAGAACTTATTATACGTGAACTTCTGCAAGTGGCAGATATTGACTATGTTGCACGTGCTCCGGATGGTAAATGTGTTGAAGACCTTGTTCAAAAAGAGATTATTAGAGCCCTGCGACGTAAGGTTCCTGTTGAGCAAATAGTTGAAAAATACGGAATTCAGGAAAAAGACATCGATGAGGGAGCTTGCAGGGTGGAAAGAGTTCCGAAAAGAAAAATAAGAGCACCTGAGATAGTTCCAAGGACCGCGGACAAGAAACTTCACAAGCGTATCAAAGTTCACAGAGTTTCCTCAATGCCAGATCTTTATGAAGAGGAGATTTCAGAAGAAGAACTTGAAGAAGCGGGTTCTGAAAAAAAATTTGAAAAGGTTTCGGAAAGAGTTAGCGGAAAAGCCACTGAAAAAGTTCCGGAAAAAATTTTTGAAAAAAGTCCTCTGATAACGGAACAGGCCGAGGTAAAATCTTTTGTCACAAAACCTCCAGTTTCGGCTAGAGTACCTCCAGCTGCCCGAGTCCCTAGAGAAAAACCTCAAGATAATAAAATCTCTTCCGTGAAAGTTCATGGGAATGAAGCTGTTAGAGTTTCCCCAGCTCCAGCAAAAGTAGCTCCGGTTTCTTCTCCTGAAGCCATCAGGTTTAGACCTCATGCTGAGGCTCTTAAGGGGACACTTACTGCAAGGATCCTTGATCCACAGGATAAGGTGATTGAAGAAATTGCAGTGCGTGATCTTGCCAGCAGATTGAAATCTTACAAGGATAATGTCCTGAGTGTAGTTTTTGACGGCGTAATTACTCAAAGGCTCGTTGATATTGCTTCAAGTAACTCGATAAAAAACTTGATAGGTGTGAAAATAGGAAACATTGCTAAAGTCCCGACTGATATGGAAATCTTGACCTCCAGTATGCTTTGAGGGGTCTTTATTTCCTTTCATATCTTTCACCGAGCTATAAACTTTGGGAGTCCTCTTCATTTCAAATATTTTTATTTTTCTTTTAAACGTCTTATCAAATCACTATTATTTGGCATCATTTCACATTTTGACGGCAAAATTCACACTTTCTGGCATAATTCTTCATTATTTATCATAAAGTTTATATGGAAAACTTTATTAATGAAAACTCGGAAAAAAGTTTCCTCGGACAATTCTTTTATTTGGATCAAGATAATATTAAATTGATCTTGTAATATTATGTAGGTCTGTTCGCTATGCACAAGGAAGAACTCATACAACTGCACACATATATGGCGCAAATGAAGAGGTATTTTGAAAGGCGCGGAATAACGCACGAATTCGATGACTACAAGGCTTTATCCATTAGCCCTGTTCATATTCACCGGAGCAAAGCAGATCACAAGCGTGCAATTTTCATTTTAGGAGGCGAGCTTGCAAATCTGATGTCCCGTGATGATCCTATCTTTGAGGAGGCACCCCCGCAGATGAGGGAATCTATTAGTTCCGTCATCAAGCTCATCGGTAATAACTGATCGGCCCTCTGAAAGAAGCAAGGAATTCGTTGTCTGTAAGTACGGGTTCAAGATATTTTTGTCTTTTTTGTTTTGAGACTAAAAGACGGTATGGATGCAGGTGCATTTTCATCACCATACCATCTTCTCCGTCTGAATAATAATTTTTTTCGGTCCAACAAGATACGAACCCAATGGATTCGTATAATTTTTGTGCCCCTTTGTTACTACATCTAACTTCTAATCTTGCATATTTAAGTCCATTTACAACAAACATATCACATATCGCGTGAATAAGTTCTGTACCAATACCTTTTCCTCTATATTCTTCTTTGACTCCAACGGAAAAAATATGTCCTTCGTTTTCTGCTGAACGGTATCCTACAATATACCCCACTACTTCTCCATCCTTCTCCGCAACAAGAAAACCGTCTCCGACCATCTCGTAAAAGTTCATATACACCAGGGAATCATGCTCTGAAAAAGCCTCTGTTTCTATCTCGACTATCTCTTGGAAGTCCTCAGGTGTAAAGTGCCTTATCATAATATCCAATATATTCCTGCCGTTTTATTATTTCTTCGAGGGAAAATTTTCACTACAGATCCCGTTGTTGATATATAATAATGTAAACATATAATCAGCAGATTCTTAATTTGAAGATTTGCATTCAGGAGCATGCTAACTTAAAGCTTCTTAACGTGCCTGAGGTCCACTGCAATCCCTCGACTGGATTTTTCCATTTCGTCTCCGCTCATTTGTGCTCGTCCTACGCAAAGAGCTCGCTTTCCAAGCACAATTACTTCGTCGTTAGGCCTGATTTGCGGATCCGCTCTAAGTATGCCCGGGGCAAGAATTGAACCACGGGGGATAAAATCGTCAATCTCGATTATATACATCCCGGATTCGGAGATCAACTCCGCTCCTTCAATAGTAAGAGCAAGCATCCCGTATTGCGGAACCAGAGTTACAAGCTGCTTTTTTCCGACAAAGAGCTGGTACTTAGGGAAACTGCCTTTGACCACAAGCTTTCCGGCCTTTTCGGAAAAGAGAAGTTTAGCATCTTTTCCGAATTGATAGTCTGCAATCGCCCTTAAAAATCTTTTTTTCCCCTCTTCTGCATTCAAGCTCTTCTTGCAGAAATCTTTAGCTGTGCAGATAGATTCAATTTTGCTCTTCAAATTTGAAAGAGCCTCTACAGACACAAGGCTTTCTTTTCCAGTAT
>JAUPKV010000043.1 GCA_030837265.1 Methanobacteriota archaeon | reverse complement strand
TTTTTAGCTGTACTGAAGCTTCCAAGTGCAGTTTTATGGACTCGAACAGTCCAGCTCAAGATTCTTTTAGCCGTCTACTTCGTAGACAGCCTTCTGAGACTGAGGCTTTATGAGAAGAAGTAAAAGGGCTTGTTAGTCCTAAAACTGGTTTTCTTATTGTCAATGATACTGTTCTTGATAAACCTTATTCCAAGCATATTAATCTTGTTTATAGACAATGGAGTAGAAAACATCATCAGATTGTAAATGGCATCAATCTTGAAACCGTTGTCTGGACGTCTAATGACGCTATAATCCCTGTTGACTTTAGAATTTACGATATAAATACCGATGGAAAAACAAAGAACGATCATTTCCTTGATATGCCAAATAAAGCAGAAGAACGTGGTTTTAGACCTGAATTTGTTCTGTTTGATACGTGGTATTCCAGTATAAAGAATCTCAAAGAAATCAGGAAAAAAGGATGGCACTGGTTAACAAGGTTGAAGAAAAACCGTTTAGTTAACCCTGATAAGACTGGCAATGTAGCAATTGAATTGCTAAGTATTCCACCAGAAGGAATGACAGTACATCTTAAAGAATACGGCTTTATCAAGGTATTTCGGATAGTTTCCGAGGATGGAGACACGCATTACTGGGCTACAGATGTACTGGATATGCAGGAAGAAAAAAGGAAAGATTTAGGGAAAAAAGCATGGAAAATTGAAGAGTACCATAGAGGAATAAAACAGTTTTGTGGAGTCGAAAGATGTCAGGCAAGAAGAAACAGTGTGCAGAGAGCACATATTATGATGGCACTAAGAGCATTTCTAAGATTTGAAGTCCAAAGAATGAAAACAGGAATTACATGGTTTGAGACAAAGTTAAGCATTACAAGAAATGCTGTAAGTCAATATATCAGAAACCCAATATATGAATTAGATTAAGAAGTAAAAAACTCGAAAGCTGCCTGCAAAGCAGGCAAGTGCGTAAGTCCTATTTATTTTAAAACTTCCCCCCAAGCCCGCATACTCACGAATTGAGCAGATATCGAGCGGCTGCGGGTGAAAAAGAAGGATAGAACCCAAAAATATAACCTTGAAACTTACTAACTAGACACACTACTTGACTGGACAGTTTCTACGCTAATATAAAATAGAATTGTAACAAATACTAGAAGAAAAACATGTGAAAACCGAGCCTGGAGTGACCATGAGACAATTTCTCGTAGCTATAACAAAAGAAGATGACTTCTTTATTGCCCGATGTCCTGAGCTCAATGTGACTTCTCAGGGTGAAACCCTTGAAGAAGCCGAAAAAAATGTTAAAGAAGCTATAGAACTGTACATTGAGAGCTTCGGAGCTGAAGACCTTTCGCAACAAGTTTCTAAACCTTACCTGACCTTCGTGGAAGTCTCCAATGTCTAAATTACCAGTTGTATCAGGAAAAGAACTTGTAAATGTATTGGAAAAGGCTGGATTCGTTGTTGTGAGACAAAAAGGAAGCCATATATCACTTCAAAAGAGAACTGATGAGAAGACATACAAAACAGTTGTTCCTTTACATACAAAACTTGCTAAGGGAACACTTCTTGATATTCTTCATCAAACTGGCTTAAGCAAAGAAGAATTAATAGATTTACTCTAGACATTATAAAATATATAAGCTAGAGCCACGTTCTTTTTTAATTAATGTTAACACTACCCTCCACGCCGGCATGCTTACTATGGTATATGTTGGGCGGACACTGACAATAAAGAAAAGTAGAATCATCAGAAGAGCTACTCATAAATTGACTAGGGTAATTTAAAAGATCACAAAAAATAACATTTTAACCTTTTATTCTCCAGTAACACACATATTCAATCGAAAAGCTGATTGATAGTGATTTTTTTTAAATAAAAAAAGAAAAGCGGATTTTCTTGACAAGTCAATATATTTTTTATACCCATAAGTAAAAAATCTGATGGAAAATCAGCCCGATACATAACAATATCAATCGGTCAGAGGTTTTTAACTCAAAGAAAAACTTCTTACTTTTAAAGACCAATTTGGTTGTCACTATACTTTCCTCATTAAATTACTCGGGGAATGCACTGCCATACATTCTCTGAAAAATATTCGTTTTTCTTCAACAACCATATTGTAATAAGACCCTATTAGCAATAGCGTCACATAATGCATGAGTCCTATGACATACATCGACTAGTGCGGTTTTTAATTTTTAATATATAACTTCGTGTCGTTTTCTCTCCTGCCTTATATCATTGTTTTTGAAGGTTTAAAAGACAGTGATATAGATTTATACTGTGTGTTTTGCGGGATAACTTTTGGACTGGTTCCAGATATTACTAGAAATTTATTTCGGTTCTCAGACCACATAGAGCCAAGAATTTCTAGTTTAGAAAAGCGATATGAAAATAAAAGTAAAAGATAATTTTTAAAGGCAAAAATTATTTTTTATGGGAAAAATAAAATATATGATTAAATAATAAAAAATTAAATATATAATAAATTACATTCGATCAATTGTATATATTATTAAGATGGTGTAAAAAAATACAAATATGTGTTGCTTTATAAGATGCAACATGAAAATTATGTCATATATTGCATCTTTAGGCATACTTATTATTTTTGCACAAAATGTAATTGCAGTAGAGACTAATACAACTCCAATTCAGTACGACTCTTTTACTGAAATTGCTGGAAAAAATATCGCAGATAGTCAAGCTGAAAACTGGAGCAATGATGCAAGATTAATTCGAATCACCATTCCTAACTCAACACTTGTTAACAACCAAGGAAAAATCGAATATTATACATCAGAATACTCTTATTTATACCGCTCTAATGATAGATATCTTGATGTCCTAATAAATTTTACAGAATATGAAAAAGGTTCTGCCAGAACAAAAGAATTTAGCAGAGAAGATGCTAAAAAGTATGGCTTAAGCGACAAAAAACCTTTGAGCGATACATGGAAAGTTGTCAGCTGGAATGCCTTTAAAATAGCCTCTAATTCGTATAATATGTCTTATGATAGAGGAGATATAATCAGCCGTATGTATTTCGAAGCTGCTGAGATAGATAATACTATTGTACCTGTTTGGAATGTTTCCATAAGGGATGGGATAACAGGTCTAGATACTAGTTATACTATAAATGCAAATACTGCTGATATAGTCTATCTAAATTCAATAAACGAGCCCATAAAAATAGATGAAATAACTCCAAGCGGAACTAATCCGCCTTCTGTTACATCAACAAGTCCTATAGAGGAAAATTCCTCGGTTATTAGTTCATTAATGAACTTTTTTTTTAGTTTCTTTGGTATATTAGCTTCATTAGCAACAATTTTGAGTGCATATATAGCGTATTTAGCATACAGAGATATAAAACATAAACAGAAGTGAATTTAATGGTTTAAGCTGTTTTTGGACTCTGGTCCAAAATCTAGTGATTTTTGCATTTCTTTATTGAAAATCTGAATTCGCAAGAATAACTCTGTCTCCAATCAAAATTAACATTCGATATCTAAAGACTTCAACCGAGAAGTATCATCACAAGGATTGTAACCATTTACAAAATTCAGTGATTTTTAATTTTACGTTTATCACTAGATTTTGGTACTGAGTCTGTTTTTGTAAGCCTTCAGGGAAAAAAATGTTAATTTTCTACCTATCTAAGGTAACCTGAAGTTCTCTTTTTTATACAAATAGAATTCGATTTATCCAAATAAAAAACCTTAGTTGTCTAGATAATCATACAATATATCAAGCGGAACCGATACTCAGGAATGTCAAGGAAAAACTTAAACTGTCACTCACGCTCAAATATGATTGTGAGCTAAACATCATTGATAGCTTTTTTCAGTAAACCTCGAGAAGCATATTAAGAAAACAGGAGTAAACTCATTAAACGTATTATAACATGAATTTTACTTTCATATATAAAGCCGCAACAAAATAAATATTTATGTAGAGTATAATATAAAATTAATTCATCACAGTAACTGCAAAAGTTTAATACTAACTAAAGATGCACAGAACCGACTTAACTACATATTAGATACTAAAAAACAATGAACCTTTCAATTTAATATCTTTCATTTGTTTCTAAAAATTAAATTCAAAAAATGGTTATCTTTTCTATAGAGAATTAAGAGTCACACTATTAATTGTCAATATCAATAAAATATTCAACATTGAGCAGTAATAAACCTTGAATAAGACGAAGTCTATATATTCATATTTATTAAGTTTAAATTATCGTAGCCAAGAGCCTTTATTTCTCAGCATTTTCAAAACTTCGGTAAGAAGTAGAGTTAAATGTTATATACAAAGTTAACGGAAAACTAGCTACGTTTACTAGGGAATATGAAATAGAAAATAGAATGAAGTGCTTGGTGAAATCATAATCTAAAATGAAGTTATTTAAAAATCGAAGCACTATTTTTGGTAATGGCCATGAGATAAAATGGCAGTGTGCCAGTTTTTCTATAAAATTACAAATTTTAAGAAGTTTTTGAGTCAAAAATTCGGCATCAATAGATCTATTTTACATACAGTACCAAAAAAATTGACTTAGAATTTACAGCAAATTCGCGACACTGCCGATAAAATAGGTATTTACCACCTTTGCGTAAAGAGCACATCTAGTTTAAGAGATCCTAGATTACCCAAATTTGCGAGCTTCAAAATCTCTGTATATAAAGAAAATTAATACACTGAAAAGCAATGAATCTCCGATAAATACCCACAAAATAAAAGTTGAATAATCATTAGGTATGAATATTGTTACTATGCCTAGTATGTAAGTGGCTATGATAAACAATATAAAAAATTTGTATCTATTTACAGGTTTTCGTTTGTTATCAATTTCTTCACATTCTAGTTCTGTCCTAATTTTTGACAAGTTGTCTGCAAATTTTTTTATGTTTTCGTTATTTAAATGAATTATTTTCTTAATGTTAAACCCTATTAAGCTCATATTTTTATAATTAAAACTTATGACGTCCGATAAGTTTAGACTTAATGAAAAATCGGGTTTATTATACAAGTTTTTAAATATGTTAACTTGTTTTACTAATTTATCTTTTAATAACTCTTCTTCTTTAAAGTAACGATCAATTATGGACAATACCACTGTACCACTAACAGCTAGTGTAAAATAGAATCCAGCCAAAGAAAGCTGAGGTCCTTGGATCGGGTTATTAATATTAAAGTAGTATAAATATTTGAAAAAATTGATTGGATAATTAAGATAATTATTTAGCGTCGAACTAAAAACCTCTTCTTGGTTAGTAAATAAAAGTTCAACCATGCCTATAAATAGTATTGCAAAAAAGTAAAATGAAAAAATTATTTTTAAGTTAGTCTCTACAATATTCTCTAAAATTCTGATCCAAATTTTTTCCAATGAAGCTTTCTCTATCCCTGCTTTTCTGCTGATAACTCCAAAAATAAACGTTGGTAAGATTATCGCCATAGTCAAAGATAAAATAACTGATAAACCTTTTAAGCCTGAAAGATAATAAAAATAAGAAACCATGACAGAAATTACAAATAGTAATGCTAGAAAAAAAGAGTGGTAGTAAGGGAAATATTGAATTCCGTTACATTTCAAATTTAAAAACAGAATCTCTTCAAATGTATTTTTTTGAAGGTAAGAATGGATGTATTTTATAACCAATATTTCTTCTGAAGGCGTTTTTTTAAAGTGCAATTCGCTGCCAATTTGCTCAAAGGATTTTTTTCTAAATAATTTATTAAACAATATGCTAAAAATAAAGGAAATTGAAAATATACTGCATGTAAATAATATATAAATTAGCATATTTTCAAGCCAATTATTAATAGGACTTAAACCCATAGTTACTCACCATTTTCGCCTTTTTTAAGGTGTAGTAGCGACACCATTATAATAGGCAATATCGAGCACAATAGAGAACAAAAGAGACTTCAAAGATAAAGTTAGTTACTTTCACAGTTTTCTATCAACTAAAATTTGACGATGTCTTCTAAATTTAAATACTTTTATCTTTTGTTTTATCCTGAAATTTTTCGATCATGTACCAAAAGTATTGTAATTTATAATTTTATATTTCTTTTATTCTCCAAAGAAGCAGAATATATCGTTTTTCTTTCTTACATGATCTTTAGAATGAATATTAACTAGTTCGGATAGCATCTATCAATCTTGCTAATTTTTTTTGAGTTACCAAAATTATCTTGAAACTGAAGGTTTTTCTTGATTTCATCACTTACTTAAATTTCAGAGCTCAACAGGAAAGAAAGGAAAACTTATTGAGTATCTACTGAGTATTATGAATTTTATATACTTTCATACTAATTATTATTTTGAATTCATTTTTAAACTGGAAACTTAAGTTTTTTTCCAAATTTACTTGGGAGTATTTCCAATGAAATTTTAAGTTCTACATGAGTAAAAAGCTTTTTTTAAAGATGAAATAGAATGAACAAGAAAAAATACTGGAAAATTAAAGAAAAAAGGAATTCAAGGGTCTATTGGTCATTTACAGAAACGAAATCATAACCGGGGATGAGAGAACCATCCCACCCCCACATTCTCTTTAGGCGTAAGGATCCCTTAACGCCTTATTAACGCCGAAATTCCTGCGTTCCTCCAGTGTCTTCCGGTTCTTGTCGATCTTTTCCTTCGCAAGTTTTGTAAGAAGCTCAAGGCCGGGCTTTACATCTTCGATGGGCTTCGTTTCGAACATTCCCGCAGCAATCGCCTTTGACCAGACTTCGTTCCCCTTTTTGGTGCGGATGAAAACCGTAGACCACCCGTCCGGGCTTCCGACCGATCCGGTTGAAATGTCGGCCAGGCTGGACACATAATCAAGGCAGACATGGCAGCCGGGCTGTTCGTATTTGTGAGTCGCCTTTAGCGGCAGGGTAGCAACGTTCCCGCGCTCGGTATAGACCCAGAACTTGCCCTTCGTAATCTCCATCTTCTTCACGGAGTTGAGGCTCTGGCCTGCATGGTCTTCGACAATGGTCTGCAGGGACTTGTAAGGGAAATTTTCCATACAGAAAAGCCCTACTGTAAGTGCGACCTTGCCTGGGACGTCCCGCATATTGATGGGATAGAGCTGAGCCTTCCTGACCGCCTGCATCTGGCAGCAGACGCCTGTGACTCCGACCTTATCGAGGCCAAAAGAGCGGGTAGCTTCCTTGAGCCAGGAAATCTGTGGGCTGATGCTGTACTTCGTCCCCTGTGCCTTGAGGATGTCTTCGCGGCTCATTGCAATTATCGGCTCGGGCTGCCAGGGACGGTCACCCTCGCCTGCAACAATTGTCCCGTCTATGATTCCTTCCTCGAGGGCATAGACCATGAGAGCTGTGGCAATGCCTCCGTCCTGCGCTTTCTTGAGGATCTCTTTGTCCGTGCTCCGTGCAGAGACGCAGGTGATGTATTTGCCTAGATATGGATCTGTAACCATTCTTTCACCTCACTTAAGCGCGTCTGCGATTAACTCGCTGATCTCCTCGAATTCGGAAATCACGTCTATGTTGAAGAACGACCTCGGGCAGGCGCCGTAGCAGGAGCCACACTTAATGCAGAGGTCACGTTCACCCTGCGGCTTCCCGAACTCATAGGTGATCGCCCGCACCGGGCAGGCTGCAGCACAGGTTCCGCAGCCCATGCAGAGGCCCTGGTTGATTACTTCAGTCATCAGGTCGCAGAAGCATCCGCTTGTGCCTCTTTTTGCAAGATCCATAAGAGGCTTTAAGTATTTGCCAGCAAGGGCTTTCTGGTCTTCGTCCCCTTCCAGAAGCAGGTAC
>JAUPKV010000042.1 GCA_030837265.1 Methanobacteriota archaeon | reverse complement strand
TCATCTATTAACTTTCACCTATGGAACGTAGGGTAGTATCCCAGGGACTAGGAAAAAACGATATACCGCCTAGAATGAATTGGGAAGCCACTCAGTCTTTAGCTGAGTGGTAGTTCACTTATTCATTATATTCTAATAAGCTCTTATTCTAATAAGCTCTTATTCTAATAAGCTCTTTTTTGGTTCTTCCACTGCTAGAAGCATCGATACGATTCGTATCGTATACAAGTTAATTCAAGTCACTAATAACCCTGTAAAAGTTACAAAAGTAATATGAAGCCTTAATTAAAATAATTCATACTAATTTCGTAAAAATATAAAGAGGAAATTATGAAAATAGTCGGGATACAGTCAAGCCCAAGAGGCAAAAAAAAGGGTTGGATTAAAGAATAAAGGTTTTTAAGAAGGTACTTGTATGGAGAAGAATTCTACGTTAAACATTCTGGAGCTGGGAAAAAGACTTTCCACAGCCGGCAGGTTGCAACTACGTCCCTTATGCGTATATGGCACGGACAAGATCCCGAATAACGCAGTACCGTCATTCACGATAGATCGATGTATAGCGAAAGCAGTCTATACTGCTGCCCTCTTTAAAGAAACGCCCCCATTGTATATTGAGGCAGCCCATGAACAATGCTGCAATGGTGGAAGGGTATGGATGGGACTAGCTGAACCTCATCCGAAGCTGAAATACTTCGTAAGTGTGGGCACGCCTGATTTCCATGGTGGCGCTGCTGAGCACTTAAAAGCGTCGCCGGAATTATTCGAAGAGTACATGAAACGCGCAGGAAAAATTACTCCTCCTGGCAATTACACTGTCATCGGACCCTGTACTGACGATATTGCACCGGAAGCGATCAAAGCAGTGATCCTGTTCGCAGGTAGTGAGCAAATAAGGAACTTATGCGGTCTGGCGCAGTTCAATAATTCTGATATTTTCTTTAAGACGGGTGATACCCGGCGGACCTACCTGTGCTACAATGCTGACTTTCCCCGCAAGTATGGCAGAAAATGCGCCTAAAGACTCGGCTTATATCGGTCCTGTCGATCCGACAGGAAACTCCTGGCTACCTCCCGAGTTGATGATTATGGGCATCCCTGCGGCTGTGGCACAACAGATGGCAGCCGACTTAGAAGAGTCTTTTATCTGTAAAAGGAACAGGATAGCTTATCCTGAGAAACGTATCATCATAAAATCATAAGCTAAAAACATATAAAAAGAAGGACAAAAACAATATCATTAGAGCCTGTAGAAAAACTATTGAATGAGATACTATTTATAACAGGTAGTCATATTAAATTCGTTGATTAGTCAACCATAATTAAGGAATAATACGAAGAGCATATTTCCTGAAAAATCTTCTTTTGTTCACAAACACATTACGGTCTTCTTGATGCGTTCAATTCTTGACGCTTTCTCGTAGATGATGACTTTGCTGATCAGTGATATACATGGTGAAAAAAATAAGCAGTGACAGCTCACCTGCCAAAAATACTGGGGTCCCCTCTGAGGCTCCGGGGATATGTCGAACTCCCGAGACTTCGATCCACGGCACAGAAAAACGAATTGTACTTCTTATCGCCGTACTTGCAGGATTCATTACTCCTTTTGACGGTTCGGCTGTGAACATTGCTTTGCCCACATTGGGAGCGGAATTTCATATGGATGCAATTGCTCTCTCATGGGTTGCAACTGCATATCTTCTTGCTTCAGCCGTGTTTCTTGTTCCGTTCGGTAAAATAGCCGATATTTACGGGAGAAAAAAAGTTTTTCTCTACGGAATTGTAGTCTTCAGCCTTGCATCCCTATTGATGACAATGGTTCCGTCAACTGAAATGTTTATCGGAATCCGGGTACTCCAGGGTATAGGAGGTGCAATGATTTTCGGGACCGGAGTCGCTATCGTTACTTCCGTCTTCCCTCCCGGAGAGCGTGGGCGAGCTCTTGGCATTTATATTACGGCAGTTTATATCGGGCTTTCCATCGGTCCATTCCTTGGCGGTGTAATGACTCAATATCTTGGATGGAGAAGCATCTTCTTTGTAAACGTACCAATCGGTGCCACAGTAGTCTTCCTGATCCTTACTAAGCTTAAAGGCGAATGGGCTGAGTGTAGAGGGGAGAAATTCGACCTGATAGGATCAGTTATATATGGAGTATCTGTCGTTGCCGCCATATATGGATTTTCAGTTCTCCCTGACTTAATTGGCGCCGTTCTGTTAGCTGCAGGATTTGTCGGAGCGATAATTTTCTCGATATACGAGATGCATATACCATCTCCCGTTCTTGATATAACCCTCGTGACAAAAAATCGGGTCTTTGCAATGTCCAACTTTTCAGCACTCATTAATTACAGCGCAACTTTTGCAGTGACCTTCCTCTTAAGTCTCGACCTGCAGTACACGAAAGGTTTTTCTCCAGAGCATGCAGGGTTTATTCTTGTAATACAACCCATTGTCATGGCTTTGGTTTCGCCGATTGCCGGCAGGCTCTCGGACAGGATTGAGTCGCGTATAGTTGCATCTGCAGGTATGGCTTTCACAGCAATTGGGCTCTTCCTTCTAATTTTTCTTACTGAAGCAACATCTCTAGAGTACCTGGCTTTGATCCTAATTGTGCTTGGTATAGGTTTCGGGCTTTTCTCCTCCCCAAACACAAATGCCATTATGAGTTCGGTTGAAAAGAGATATTACGGCGTCGCATCTGGAATGAACGGGACTATGAGGCTGCTTGGCCAGATGCTCTCTATGGGCATAGCGATGATGCTCTTTGCAATTTTCGTCGGCCCTGTAGAAATTACACCCGAATACTATCCACAATTCATTTTAAGCCTTCATTATGCTTTTATCCTGTTTACGGTCCTCTGCACCATCGGGATTTTCGCATCCCTTGTCAGAGGTAAAGACATTCCGACACCTCATCCCGGAATTCCGGCGGAAGGCAGAAAATGAGCTTATGGACCTCTTTAAAATGAATATCGAATACTGTACCGCATGCGGCACCTGTTATGCTACAGGCGAGTGCCCTTTAATCGATGACTAAAGAACGCTTTGCCCATGATTATGACTGGTATGTCCAGAAAGGATTAATAAAATAAAAAAAATTGAAAAGCATCAGCATTGAAGCGAACAATATAAGCAGTATAATACACACATATTTTTTCAAATATCCACCTCAGATTTTTACTTTGGCTATCAAGATCCGGAATGAATATATTAATATTTTTTTATTTTGTATATTGTGCAAATCTTAGGTAATACTATTTTACTGGGTCCAATTATTACTTACGTTTGCGGGTCATTTAGAGCTATGTCTAAATTTATATACTTTGTTCCATATTTTCATATAATCAGTTTACGTAACTTGCAGTCTGTCGAGTCTTCATTTTGTCGATGGCTCGGAAAACTTTTTCGAACATAGTATCATAGACATACTGCCATTTTATCATGGCAAGGGGGTTTATGCAATGGATCTATCTAATCTTAGCAAAGAGCAAGGAGATCATATTTCTGGAATTGACCGGGGTAAGGTCACAATGTACGGTCTGAGTACCTGTGTATGGTGCAGAAAAACGAAGAAGTTACTTACAGACCTTGGTGTGGATTTCGATTTCATATATGTGGACAAGCTTGAAGGAGAGGAAGAGGACCTGGTTGTTAAAGAAGTAAGACAATTTAATCCATCTGTTTCTTTCCCGACAACTGTTATAAACGGAGAGAAGGCAATTGTAGGTTTTAGAGAAAAGGAAATCCGTGAAGCTCTTGGTTTTTGAGGGGGACTTAGTTTGGTAAAAGAAGAGGAAGCTGTCGAAGAAGAGATAACGGAAGAGGAAGTGGACAAAGTCTATAAACGTCTGAATGACCAGGTTGAAAAGTCAGGTTATCATCTAAATACTGATGTTGAATTTACGAAGGATCTTGTAAGGGGGCTGTTGACCAATGAAAAGCGTTATGGATACTGGTCTTGCCCATGCAGACTATCTGCTAACAACCTGGAAGAGGATCTGGATATCGTTTGTCCCTGCTACTACAGGGATCCCGATCTGAACGATTACGGAGCATGTTACTGCGCGCTTTATGTTTCGGACGAAGTCATTCGAGGAGAAAGGAGAGTGGAATCCATTCCTGAGAGGCGCCCTCCTCACGAACAGAGAGAAGCTGAAAGAGCCGAAGAAAAGAAAAGAGCGGAGATGATTGAAAATATGGAATTCTCAGGTCAACTTTCAAAGCCGGTATGGAGATGTAAGGTTTGCGGATATCTCTGTGCGATGGATGAGCCTCCTGGAGTCTGTCCGATCTGCAAAGCAAAAAAAGAAAGGTTCGAAAGGTTCATGTAACATACGTCTTCTGTAAATACTTTTTTTAATTATTATTTTGAAGTTCGGATTTAAATTCCGATATAGTTCTGATTTTCATTATTTGTTTGGCACAAATATTGCATTAGTATTTTAATGATTATTCATACGAATGACATATATATTATTTAATAGTTCCATCTATCACAATGACTTCGAATCTGTTAACTGACATATTGATTATCTTTGGGCTTTCTATTCCGGTAGTTTTTATATTTTCCAAACTTAAGATTGCCCCACTTGTTGGTTTCTTACTTGCCGGAATTCTTGCCGGACCATTTGGTTTTGGATTAATTCCAAGAGTTGAGAATATCGAATTCTTGGCCGAAATCGGAGTCGTTTTACTACTCTTTACTGTTGGAATCGAATTCTCACTGCGAGAACTCCTTAAGATAAAGAGAATCGTACTTCTCGGAGGGGGGCTGCAGATTTTTATTATCGCCACTATTGTCGCTTTTATTATCTGGTGGCTGGGCTATTCTCCTGAGACTGGCATTTTCATGGGACTTATTGTGGCGCTTAGTAGTACAGCTATCGCACTTAAGTTACTGCAGGAGAAAGGAGACATTTACAGTACTCATGGGAGAATTTCACTTGGAATCCTTATCTTTCAGGATATTGCTGCAGTTTTGATAATTATTCTCGCTCCTCTGCTTGCAGGAGAAAAGATAGTCGGAAGTGATCTCCTTGATCTTTTGTTTCGAGGAATAGGATTAGTTGCTCTTACCCTGATAAGTGCCCGATATGTAGTTCCCTTTCTACTGTACCATGTAGCAAAAACCAGAAATAATGAGCTTTTCCTCCTGAGCATAGTAGTAATCGGGCTTTCCGTAGCCTGGATAACTTCCATGGCAGGGCTCTCCCTGGCTCTTGGGGCTTTTCTGGCCGGATTGATCATCTCTGATTCCGAATATGCTACACAGGCACTTGGAAATATAATTCCTTTCAGGGACTTGTTCATGAGCATCTTTTTTATTTCAACAGGCATGTTGCTAAATCTCAACCTGATGATGAATCATCTTCCTCTTATTCTTGCAATAACAGTATTGGTAATAGTGATAAAAATTTTTGGAAATGCTCTTACCACTTTTCTTATAGGTTTTCCTTTGCAGGTCATGCTGCTAGTAGGATTTTCCTTAGCTCAAATAGGAGAATTTTCCCTGATCACTGCAAAAGTGGGCTTCGAGAATGGAATTTTTTCTGAGGCAATTTATCAGGAGTTTCTGGCCGTTATCGTGTTTTCTATGGTACTGACTCCTTTTTTAACAGATATTGGATACTTTTTCGCAGTTTCTATTAACCGATGTCCTCTCCCCCAATTCCTGACCCGTCCCCGCTACGTGACTTCTCAGGAAGAAAGACAGGAAAAGAAACTTGAGAATCATCTGATTATAATAGGTTATGGAATCAATGGGAGAAATGTTTCAATTGCTGCCAAAAAAGTTTCAATCCCTTACATTATTGTAGAAATTAACCCTGAGACTGTCCGCCGAGAAAAAATCCAGGGGGAACCAATAATCTACGGAGACGCAGCCCAAAAAGCTGTCCTGGAACACGCAGGAATCCGAACTGCCAAATCAATTGTGATAAGTACAGGCGATCTTATCAGTACCTGGCGGATTATTGAGATGGCTAAAAGACTAAATCCTGATATCCACATAATTGCAAGGACGCATTTTATGGATAAAATTGACAGCTTTTATTCTATAGGAGCGGATGAAGTTGTTTCGGATGAATTTGAGTCTTCGATAGAGCTTTTTTCCAGAGTGCTCAACAAGTACATGGTTCCGACAAAAGAGATCGAAATTATGAGTACAGAACTCAGGGCTGACCATTATAGGATGCTCCGTAGCCCTGAAATGCGTCGGAAAAGTGCCAATAAGCTTGCTCTTGATTTTTCCGATGTAGAGATCAAGAGCATAAGGGTCGGAAAATATTCGGAAGCCGCAGGAAAAACACTGGGAGAACTTGATCTCCGAAAAAAGTATGGAGTTACCGTTCTTGCAATTTCAAGAAATCACAGGATTATGTATGATTTGCGGGCAGAAACCGAAATTATTCCCGATGATATCCTGCTTTTAATAAGTCCTCATGAACAGCTGGAAGAAGCTAGAGAGCTGCTTGAAGGCAATGACTCAGACATTGATTATTCAGACTTTAAACAGACATTTTAACAAACAGATAGAGATAATTAATTTTCAGTGAGTAAATATATTGGAGAGACTTGCTTGGGCATATCTGTTGCTTGTAACGGAGTGCAACAGCATAATTTTTATATTAAGAAGCGTAAAACCACTGAGTCTTTAGCTCAGGGGATATAAGCGTCAACTTCAAACCTGATTCCGTATCTAATATTCTGCTGCCTCTTTACTAACATTTCCGAT
>JAUPKV010000398.1 GCA_030837265.1 Methanobacteriota archaeon | reverse complement strand
GCCCGGAGGCGGTTTTTGGGTCCGTCCTTCATGAAACCCGCGCTGGCATCGATCATGAAGATCCCCTTGCGGTTATGGGCTTCCTCCTTATCAATAACAATAATACATGCCGGGATGCCGGTTCCGTAGAAAAGGTTGGCTGGCAGGCCGATAATGCCTTTAATGTAGCCCTTGCGGACGAGGGCCCGGCGGATGTCGCCTTCGGCATTGCCTCGGAAAAGCACACCGTGAGGCAGAACACATGCTCCTTTTCCAGTGCTCTTGAGCGAGCGGATTATGTGCAGCAGATAAGCGTAATCTCCCTGCTTGGCCGGCGGGACCCCGAAAGGTTTGAAACGCTCGTAAAGATCTTTAAGCGGGTCAAGGCCGGTACTCCAGCGCTTGTCACTGAAAGGGGGATTGGCGACAACATAATCGAAGGTTTTGAGCGTTTCCCCATCCTTAAACTTCGGATCTGTAAGAGTATTTCCCTGCACTATAAGAGCCTCGGGGTTGCTGTGCAGGATCATGTTCATGCGGGCGAGGCCGGATGTAGCTGCGTCTTTTTCCTGTCCGTACAGGGTAATTTTGGTCCTTGCCTCAGATGCAACTTTCAAAAGTAGAGAACCGGAGCCGCATGTAGGATCATAGGCTGTGGTCGAGCTTGTAGTATTTGCCTGGCGGATACTGAGGATCTGTGCTATTATCCGGCTGACCTCGGCAGGGGTATAAAACTGGCCTTTGCTTTTGCCGCTCTCCGTTGCGAAATGGCGCATCAGGTATTCGTAAGCATCGCCAAGGATATCGTCGCCTTCGGCACGGTTTTTCGAAAAATCAAGTGAAGGATTCTCAAAAATAGCAATGAGGTTCGTGAGCCTTTCAACCATTTCCTTGCCGCTGCCGAGCTTGTTGGCGTCATTGAAGTCCGGCATATCGGACAGTTTGTTTGCATTGACCAGCTGACTGATTATTTTCTTGTTGACCTGATCGCCGATATCGGATTTGCCCTTAAGTGCAACCATATCCTTGAAGCTTGCACCTTCGGGAATAACGATGGGAGCAAAGGGCATCCCGGCATATTTGTCGCTTACGTATTTGATAAACAACAAAACGAGTACATAGTCCTTGTACTGGCTGGCGTCCATTCCGCCGCGCAGTTCGTCACAACTGGACCAGAGTGAGGAGTAAAGTTCAGATTTTTTGAGAGCCATTTCAGACCAACTGTGGATGTTTAATTTGGGGTGATCGTCTGAATATGAAAACGAAATTTAGAATATTTGAAGAGTTTTTAACGAATTCTAAATAACTCGGGACAATTCGTATAGGGGTAACTCGTATGTTAAATTCCCTGTCTTCTGAGTCCCTTAAGAAGATTGAGATATATTTTCCATTTTGCTTCATGCATATTCATCTTTTTATTATAGTAACTACCCAACGATGACAGCAAAAGTAATAAATATTTTCATTTCACTCTGAACTTCAAATAGCTATTTAGAGTTTCTTTTCGCCAAACTTACACTTCTGAGATCTTTAAAACTACTTATAACATGTGTTAAATATAAACTTCATTAATTTCATGGGAAAGGCCGCTCTCCTGCGTCGAGCGTGACAAGACACGTTATAGAAAGCTAATACGGTTCTCTGTTTTTGATTAGCTTAATCTACATCCACTGGTCCCTATTTAGAAAACGCTCAGAATGTTGAACTAAAATTCAGTCACTTTTTCCGCTTTTCCGCTTTTCCGCTTTTCCGCTTTTCCGCTTTTCCGCGGTTTTCAAAAGTAAATTTCTGAATAATATATCAATGTAAAGAAAATTCGAGAAATAATAAACCTAAAGAAGTCGCAAAATTAAATTTATTTTAGTCTAACAAATGGATCTCTGAATTTATAGAAAGATTAACATACTGCCTAAAGACAACATTCATCGCTTACTAAACTTATTTATTACTAAATATGCTACAACAATTGTGATTATAAGAACTAATGGTACTAGAAGACGCACTATTAACTCCCCTTTGAAAGTTTCTATGTGTAGGTAGTCTACAATTATTGAAGGTCCAAATACTACTGCAATTAAAACTAAAATTTTCAGTGGAACATCCTTTAGTAAAATTCTCAGTGGAACATCCTTTTCCAGCTTAGCCATTTATCAACATAAATGACTTTTCTTGATATATATTTAAGTTTTGCATTTTATGTCACTACTTTTTCTGATAATTTTTTTTAAGACCTTAATCTAAAAAGGCATTTTTTTACTTATAAGAATACTTTCAACTTGCTTGGCAAACAATAATGAATTTAAGATAGCCTTTGAGCATAAAGGTGAATACAATATTAGTGAAATCAAAGGACTAATCAATGTATAGTCGCTTTGATTAACTTTAAAAAGTTGCTCGTCTTAAACATCGAAATTCGCTTAAAATTTATGAAATTGTTAAAGGAAGGTATAAGATGATTAGTGTATGTGGAGTCAATTGTGACGGCTGTCCTCATTTGAATAATGGATGTGCCGGTTGTGATGCACTTGAAGGGAAGGTTTTCTGGACCCAATTAATTGGAACTGATGTTTGCCCGCTTTACAAATGTGTTAAAGAAAAGGGTTATCATAATTGTGGTGATTGTTCACAAGTCCCCTGCGAACTGTGGGTTTCTTTAAAGGATCCTTCCTGGAGCGAAGAGGAACATCAAAAATCAATTCAAAACAGGCTCTCAGTCTTGAAAGGATTAAGGTAAGTTCAGGGCGAAATTATAGTCTGACTTGCTTCAGTTTATTTTCAGCAAAAATTTCCCGGCAAAGGTTTCCCGGCAAAGGTTGACAGATACATGGGTTTTACAGCAAAACCCCTTCATTTTCTTAAGTCAGTATAAAAGCCTAAATCCTCGAATGAATGAAATAATCTCAGGGTACAATAGAATTATCCAAATAAACCTATTTTAATCGTCTGTTGGATTTATTAATAAAACCCCACTCCTCTTTAGGCTTACATTTCAACTTTTTTTCAATTCAAAATGTCCAATTACTTTACCGTTATATAGTTGGTCTTCTTCGCAGTATTACTGCCTGCTGCATTCTTAACTTTCAAAGTAACAGTGTAAGTTCCTGCTTTTGTGTATTTATGAGCAGAGTTTTGGAGTGTTGAAGTACTTTTGTCACCAAAATCCCAATACCAATAATATGCATCCGTGCTTTTATCAGTGAACTTAACTGTTAACGGTTTTTTTCCGGAAATCGGTGATGCAGTAAAGGCAGCAACCGGAATGTAGCTAATATCACCCATGTAAATATCGGGCTTTCCATTGCGATAATCTGTCCACACTACGTTGTTACCGTATATAGCAGGTGCTATCTGATCTGCCTTATTGGTTGTGTGAATTTGTTGATGGGTGATAAGATCGTACGCATAGATATCCCAATTTCCATTTCGGTTATCCTGCCAAACTAAATTATTGCCATAAATAACGGGGTTTATTGAGTCTGACGGATTTGTTGTTATCTGAGTCTCCTTCATTGTGGAGAGGTCGTACATATAAATGTCCCAGTTTCCACTAAGATTGTCGGCCCACACAATTTTGTCACTGTATATATCCGAAATGTTTGCTTTTCCACTATGTGAAATCCATGTTCCCCATCTATCCTGGGGACTTGAAAGATCATACATGTGAATATCGGGAGAGTTGTAACTTTCATTGCCTTCGGTCCATACAATTCTTTTACCGTAAATTGCCGGACTCCAGGCAGTTGAATACCCGGCTAAGTCTGTTGTCTGTTGAGTTGATAGATCGTAGCAGCGTATTTTCGCATCTATAGAAGTTGGCTGGTCAAACTCCCAAGCTACCAAGTTTCCGTAGATAGCAGGATCATAGACCGGAAGAAAAGGTATGCCAGAGTGTATCACAGTTTTTTTATCAGTAGAGAGATCGTATATGTAAATATCTGTATTATTACGAACAAATACTACTTTGTTACCATTTATTGCAGGATCTGTTAGCCTCAACTTATCGTTTACATGGATTTCTTTTTTAGTCGAAAGATCTAAAGCGTAGATAGCTGAATTCCCGTTGCGTGTATCCTGCCAAACTATTTTGTTGCCATAGATGTCAGGATTGGCTGCTTTTCCGCTTGTTGTGATCCGCGCTTCAGTAATAGATGCCGAAGCGGTGGATGAGATAAGAATTAATAATAAAACTATGGCTATTGATACTGAAGCTAATGAATGCAATTTTCTAGTGTTTTCCATTACCCTTTTCTCCTTTTTAAAATAATAATGAGAATTCCGATAACATATATCCCAGCAAATTGCATATATACCTTACAAGCAACTTGCGAAAAGGCAATGTTTATCGACATTCTTTAATATTTAAAAAAGATTTCACTATTTGAAATTATTCATTTAAAAAGATGCGGATTCTTCCGGAAATCCTTCCATAAATCTCGGAAGAAAAGAAAATTCCTCCAGGTGAACTGATTACCAGTTTTGACCTAACTTCTATTCTTAGCGTATTCTGGAACCCGTTTTAATGCCTCCTGCAGTTAAACAAAAGCTTTAATAATGTTGGAGTTATCTTCAATATAAGCACATATGAACAACTGTTCAACTATGATTTTGTTCGAAATTGATTCTTGGAAGGTTAGCTGTGGCTGAATTTGATAAATGTGAGGTCAATTGCATACATGATGAGGCAGTAAAAGCAGTACGGCAGGCTTTAATTGAAGAAGAAGTAGCTATTTCACTGGCCGAGCTATTCAAGGCATTGGGAGATCCTACAAGAGTGAAGATCTTGTTTTCTTTAATGACCAGAGAACTTTGCGTTTGTGACCTTACTGCCGTAATAGGAATCTCCGAATCTGCAGTGTCTCATCAGCTAAAAATACTCCGGACTTTGCGTCTTGTTAAGTACCGGAGGGAAGGCAAAATCCTGTATTACTCACTGGCTGATGACCACGTTGAAAAATTGTTTGCACAAGGGCTGGAGCATGTTACCGAATAAAACCGAAGAACCGAGGACTTGGGGATGAACGGGGCTGCGGTAAGAACGGAACCAACGATATCGGTGGCATCAACGTCATCTACGGTATCAACGGTGTCATCCAGGCTGCTTGTAAATGGCCTGGACTGCCCGGATTGTGCGGCTAAAGCCGAAAAAGCTGTAAAACGCATTCCGGGAGTAGTTGACGCTACTATTGTTTTTCCGGTCGGAAGACTTGATGTGGAGTATGATCCGAAACAAACTGGGATAGCTCAAGTGCTGGACAAGATTAAAAACTTAGGTTATGAGGCACGAGAATACAACCTGAAAACAGATCTGATGAAAGATCTTACTAGAGATAGGCCAACGGTACAGAGTTCTCAAACAACTGATTTCTGTATTAGCGGAATGGATTGTGCAGACTGTGCGGCCAAATTGGAAAAACATATATCGAGAGTTCCTGGGGTCGAGAATGCTAATGTAAATTTCGGTGCATCTAAGGTGACGGTAACTCATAATGGACAGACGGCAGAAATCCTGTCAACGATTGAAAAAATGGGTTATTCCGGGAAAGTAGACGATAGATTTAATGAGAGCTTCAGGGTGAATAGTTCACCGGCCAGTTTCTGGAAATCAAACCAGTACGTTAAGCCTACTGTGATTTCTTTTGTTCTGTTGGTCTGCGGGCTTATTTCTGTAAATCTGGGAGCATCGGAGCTGGTTGTCGAAGGATTGTTCTTGACCGGGATTTTTCTGGGAGGTCTGCTGACAGCAAAAAACGCGAAATCCGAGTTAATAAATGCACTGGAATTTGATATGAATATATTGATGACCATAGCAGAAGTCGGTGCGGCTGCAATTGGTGCGCTTGAAGAGGCTGCAACGGTAGTGTTTCTTTTCTCTTTTGGAAATATGCTGCAAGGCTATACCCTCGATAAGACGAGGAATTCTATCCGATCCTTAATGGAACTAACACCCAACGAAGCTCTGGTCAGGCGGGGAACGACTGAAATTAAAATGTCGGTAGAGAAAATTTCAGTAGGCGATACAATTGTTGTGCTTCCCGGGGAAAGGATTGCCATGGACGGCAAAGTGTCTGCCGGCTACTCTACGGTGAATGAGGCTCCGATCACAGGCGAGTCTATCCCGGTGGAGAAACAGCTTGGGGACGAGGTGTATGCGGGAACGATCAATGAGCGTGGTTCCCTTGAGGTAAAAGTTACCAAACTGTCCAGGGACAATACAATATCCAGAATTATTCATATGGTGGAGGAAGCTCAGGGGCAGCGGGCTCCATCTCAACAGTTTGTCGATAAATTCGCTAAGTATTATACTCCTGCCGTAATAATCCTGGCTGCACTGGTTGCTACGGTGCCCCCTCTTTTTTTAGGACAGCCGTTTGAGAAATGGGTTTATGAAGCTCTGGCCATGTTACTGGTTGCATGCCCCTGCGCACTGGTGATATCCACACCGGTGTCCATAGTGTCCGCAATTGGCAGTGCGGCAAAAAACGGGGTACTCATTAAAGGAGGCATGTATCTGGAAGAAGCAGGCGCTTTATCTGTGGTTGCCTTTGACAAAACCGGCACCCTTACTGAAGGAAAGCCTCATGTTACCGATATAATTCCTGTTGACGGCCTGCCGAATCAGGAATTCCTCTCAATAGCATCGGCAATTGAGAGTCGCTCAGAACATCCTCTAGCTGAAGCAATTGTTAATTATGCGAAAGAACACGGAGCTAAAGTCACAATTATATCAAAATTCGAATCGATTCCCGGCAAAGGGGCTAAAGCAGTGGTTCGGGGCAAAACATATAGGATTGGGAATTCCAGGTTTTTTGTGGAACAAGCAATAGATCTGAAGCCGGTGGAAGGAGATATTTCCCGTCTCCAGAATGAAGGAAAAACAGTAATGATTCTGGGAGATGATGTGCGAGTTTTGGGCCTCATTGCTGTGGCGGATATCTTGAGGGAAAACTCCGGACATGCTGTCAGTACGCTGAAAAAAGCCGGTATTAAAAAAGTCATTATGCTCACAGGAGATAATGAAAATACTGCCCGGGCTATCGCCCTAAAAGCCGGAATAGACGATTTTCGGGCAGATCTATTGCCGGAAGACAAGGTGGATGCGGTTAAGAGCCTTCTTGCCGAACATGGAAAAGTAGCTATGGTGGGAGACGGCGTCAACGATGCCCCGGCAATGGCAATATCTACAGTCGGGATAGCAATGGGCGCTGCAGGTACTGATACTGCACTTGAAACTGCGGATATCGCCTTAATGGCTGATGACCTGACAAAACTGACCGATACAATCGAATTGAGCCGGAAAACGCTTGGTATTATCAAACAAAACATTGCCCTTGCTTTGATAATTAAAGGACTGATACTTCTGCTGGTTATCCCGGGCTGGCTGACTCTGTGGCTGGCAGTAGTTGGGGATATGGGTAGCTCGCTTCTGGTTACCCTCAATGGGATGAGATTATTGAGAACGAAACATGAGGATTGATCATTCTATTAGTTAGTCAATAGTTTGTTAATTAATAGTGGTTAATTTTAGATATCGAAATTGTGGACAAATTTATTTTGAATGAATTTATTTTGAATAAACCACTTCATATTTTAGGAAGTTTGTACATTAAAGTTCGTCAGGTTTTAACATTAAATATATACTTTGCAATATATTACTAGTTTTGTAAAAAACTCAAGATAACTTTCCGTCTGAATAATAAAAAATTTCAAATTTTTTAATAGTCACAATAACGATTTATCTATCTATTATTTTTAATAAATTACTATAGTGTCTTCATAATAGGTCTTTTTTTCAGAAATTGGCACATTCCTTTGAATGGATCTCTCCATTTCATATATATTCTAAGTCCATAAAATTTATTAGAGAGTAATATAATTATCATATTGACTTTGATTTAATACATTATTAAAAAATACATATTGATACTATGTGTGATGAATATGCTAAGACAAAAAATGTCAATTCTGATTTTAGTAGCTTGTTTTTTCCTTGCCAGCACTCCTACTGCTTTATGTACAAGTTCTCCAACAATTATTTATGTTGCAGGAGACAGCAGCGGAGATTATATATGCGATGGAAAAAGCGATCAGGTACAGATAAACCAGGCACTGAATTTCGTTGCAAATAACACTGCATACTCAACTGTACATCTGAAAGGACCTTTTACTTATGTTATTGATGATACTATTCTGATTGGCAACAATACAACTCTTGAAGGAGATTCCTCTGCTGTGATTAAACTTGCTAATCATGTAAATTGGCCTTCAATGAAGCCTCTTATCCAGCAGATAAGCAATTCGGGAAATTCGAATATTACAGTAAGAGGCTTTGAGGTCGATGTAAACTATGACGGTAATAGTGAAATTCTATTGGGCAGAGGCTACTACAATGTAATGTACTTTATTCGATGTACTAATGTAAAAGTATACGATATGTATATGCATGATGGAAACGGGGACGGTTTGAGAATAAACACGGGTAAAAACATTCAATTTTACAACAACACTATAAACAAGCTAGGACATGATTGTTTGTTTGCACTCCAATGTAATAATGTGGAGGCCTGGAATAATCGTATAACTTGCAGAACCAACAGTGCTCTTAGAATCTCAAATTCCAATAATGTAAAACTGCACGATAACTTCATTGACTCTTTCCACCATTGGAGTGCTGGAGGTCCGGGAATACAGATTGAAAAAGGACCTGACTCCTTAAAACGGACAGCGATTGTTAACGACATAGAAGTTTACAATAATACTATCAGTAACAGCTTTGGGCCTGGAATTTGGCTAACAGATGGTGATTCTTCTAGCACTGGAGACGAGGGGAAAGGTATCCGCATACATAACAATATATTCTACTGCGTAGGCACTAATCCAAGTATTAATTGGGTTGGAGGTATTGTACAGAACGGATTCAACGGAATTTTTATCGAAAATAATGTATTTGACGGGTGCTATGGTGCTGCCGTCTACCTTATGTCTCCACCAAAGTATCTTCCTGAAGGTGGATTCAAAGACACTGTGCGCAATAACATTATCGTAAACACTCAAAAGCGTATAAATGATTCTAATGGGACTGGATATGCTGTAATAAATGATTTCCCTCAAACATATAACCTCGTGCTCCAAAATAACAATCTTTACAATAATGTAGGTGGTAATTATAAAAACTGCACTTCAACAACAGATATATACGTGAATCCTTTCTTCGCAGATCGGAAAAACCATGATTATCACTTGCTTTCGACTGCAGGCCGATGGAATGGAGTAAAATGGGTTAAAGACAAAGTTAGTTCTCCCTGTATTGATGCAGGTTATCCTTATTCTGATTATTCTAAGGAACCGGAACCCAATGGAAACCGGATAAACATAGGTCCGGATGGAAATACGATATATGCCTCAAAATCAGAAAATACCCAAACTCCGATTTGTCGTGATGCAGGTTTCAGTGGTGAAGTTACTTCCGAAAACGTTCTTTTGAAAGAGGCCATTACTAACATAACTGCAGGAACCCCGTTATTAAATGAAACTAAAATCACAACCAACGTGTCAATGAAGAGATTCCCTGCCATCTACGGTGACCGAATTGTGTGGCAAGATTACCGCAACGGATCTCCGGCCAATGCAAGCTGGGATATTTATATGTATGATCTATCCACTTCAAACGAAACCCGGATTACCACAAATGAATCCTGGCAGGAAAATCCTGCGATTTATGGGGATAGAATAGTTTGGGAAGATGGACGCAGTGGAAATAATGATATTTACTTGTATAGTATTTCCTCTGGCAAAGAAACCCGAATTACAAATGATGAGTCCGTTTGCACTAACCCTGCTATTTACAATGACAAGATCATATGGGAAGAAAGGCATGCTGGAGTAAATCATGATATATGCATGTACAATATTTCCTCTCGCAAAGAACTCAGAATTACAAACGGGAAATCGGATAACATTCACCCTGCTATCTATGGTGATTATATAGTATGGGAAAGGAGTAGTGGAGGACTTCACGATATCTTAATGTACACTATTTCCACTCGTAAAGTAACTCAAATCACTAAAAACGGAAAAGCATATAATCCAGCTATCTACGGAAATAGGATAGTATGGGAAGATCATCGTCTTGCAGATAAGTATGATCTCTCTAGTTCTGATATTTTTAAATATGATCTCTCCACTCACAAGGAAACTCAGATCTCAACCAGCGGAAGAGCTTCCAGTTCTGCTATATACGGTGACAGAATTGCGTGGCATGATTTCAGAAATGGCAACGACAATATATTTATGTATGATCTCTCCAGTTCTAAAGAAATTCAGATCACCACAAATAAATCAGAGCAGGAGTTTCCCTCTATCTTTGGTGACAGAATAGTGTGGCAGGATTTCCGGGATGTACCTTATAAACCTAATATATATATGTGTACTGTTATCTCCCCGCCGGCTGCTAATTTCTATGCATCACCAAAATCCGGTGATAAACCGTTCACAGTAGCGTTCATAGATGAAAGTACAGGATCTCCGGCAACATGGGAATGGAATTTTGGAGACGGAACTACATCTACTTACAAGAACCCGAAACATGTTTACAGTAAGGGAGGAAAATATTCTGTAAGTTTAAAAGTTACTAATCCCGCTGGAAACCACACTTTAACAAAATCAAATTATATCACAGTAAACTCTCCAAAAGCTCCGGTTGCTGCCTTCTCTGCGTCTCTTACATCAGGGAAAGCACCGCTAACGGTGATATTCACGGATAAAAGTATTAATAACCCTACTTCCTGGTCTTGGGACTTTGGTGATAAAAGTACTTCAACAGTCAAGACCCCCACACATAAATTCTCTAAGGCAGGAAAATACACAGTTAAATTAACAGTAAAGAACTCAAAAGGTAGTAACTCGGTAGTAAAAACCAGTTACATTATTGTGAAGTAAAGTAGAATCTGCTTAAAATTAAACACTCTATACGCATAAGGAGGCAGTACTCCTTCTGCGTTTTTTATTAAGGTTTTAATTTATGCTTATATACACCGAAATTTAATTTTGACATAAACCTAATTTCTATTTCCTAAAAAATTATTTTTCAGATTTATATCTAAACTCAAAACCAAGTTTATTCAGGGCAAAAAGTGCCATCATTATTATTAGGGATATAAACAACACTGAAATGAAAGATTTTGTAAGATACATAAAAAGACCGTTTCCCTTAAAACCGGCGTCCATCAATGAGGATATGCTGATCCTCCCATTGTAAACAGGATAGAGGTAATTGAAACCTCCTTCACTGAAATCATCTAGTAATAGATGTGAAAGGAAAGCAGCTTCTGCAAAAATGCCCAGATATATGGCCTTGTCAAATTCCCTGTACGCAACATATCCTATAATTGTTCCGAGCAGGATTGCAAAGGAACCGAATAGAAATGAATGTGTTGGAACCGAACCAATATAACAATGTTCCAGGTTACCGTTTATAATAAAATTAAAAGCTGCCGGAATATCGGGAAATAGGGCAAAAAAACTGCCCATAAGCAATAGCAATGCTATCTTTATTGAATCGTTTAACGAAAGTTCCCTGTATAAAAATGATCTTATGGCAGTATAGACCGCCACCGCGCAAATACAAAACACAAAAAAAAGAACATGTACTACCGGGTATGGCATAATAAAACATCCTTTTTTGTATAAAAGTATTCTAATACCAAAAAATAGTTCTTTCAAAAGTATTTAAGACTTCTCACGAATTTAATGAAATATTTGATCAGGACTGTTAATCTTTTAAAAAATGCTGTTTCAACCTATAAGGCAGGAGTCTCCTTCCTCGGCAGATCCGGCGTTGTCGGATCGGACAGGTGGGAGAGGAATGCCGTCACCTTCACCAAAACTACTTTATTTTTCACGCAGAAACTATAACTACATTCGTGTGAATAAGCTATACATGGAATCTACTAAAACAATGAAACTCAAAATTCTAAATCCTGATTTTGATTTAGTGGAAACCATGCAGAAATACTCTAAGGGTATGAATTACGTTTCTAACATTGTTTTTGAAAATGGTAAAGTTATTCCTGCTAGAAAATTACAACCTATGGTTTATGGTCATCTTCGAGAGAACCTTAATCTAAAGTCACAAACAAGTTGTAATATTCCTCGACAAGTTGCAGGAACTTACAAAACTTTAGTAGAGCTTGCAAAGATAGGGGTGAGCTACTGGCAACGGATAACATATTCCTCGAATTCCATGACACTCTCTTACAAAAGAGATTATGATATAACTGAAAATTCAGTCAGTATAACCACCTTTAGTCATGGAAGAAAAACATATCGAATTCAGAACTTTGATTATGCCAGACAATTTTTTGAATTCCCTTGGAAATTCGGAGCATCTAAAGTCGTGAAACATAAAGACGGAAAATATTATTTCCATCTTACTGTTTCTCAGGTAATTCCTGATCAAAATATTGAAGACGCTTCGACTTTCATGGGAATTGATGTTGGTATTAATTATCTGGCAGTTGCTTCTACTACTGATAGAAAATGTAAGTTCTTTTCTGGCGGAGAAATAAAAAACCAGAGAAATATTTACAAGAAAATGCGTGCAAGGTTACAATCTAAGGGAACTTCATCAGCTAAACGACTATTAAAACGTTTGTCTGGTAAAGAGCAACGTCTTATGAAAGATGTAAACCATTGCATTTCTAAGTCAATAATTCATTTTGCAGTTGATAATAATGTTTCAGTCATAGGTTTTGAAGATTTGACCGGAATAAGAACCCGAACACAATATCAAGTTAAGAAAAGGTATCGTTATACTCATAGCAGTTGGGCTTTTAGACAATTACAAACATTTGTTGAATATAAAGCTAAACTCGCTGGTATAATTACTGAGTATGTTGATCCCGCTTATACTTCTAAAACGTGTTTCCGCTGTAATCATATCAGTGATAACAACAGGAAAGGGTTAGTATTCCGATGTAAAGCTTGTAACTATGAAAATAATGCCGATCTAAATGCTGCAAATAACATAGAACATAGAACCAGAGACTTTAGGTATATCTTGGAGTCCCAGGGGTGTCAGTCAATCACCCAAACGCATGATATGATCTGAGAGAATAATCAGTGACCTGCAAGCTCCGTCCTCAGGAGTCAGGTAAACCGGACGAACAGAGCGGGGTAATTGACTAATGAAAATATAATTAGATGATTCGGATTCAGACTGTATTAAGAATTTTATTATATTCTGGACTATTTTTATGTAGATTTTATTTATATATTTTGCTAGCATATAGTTCTACATATAAAAATAAGAATTTAAGATATTCAATTAACCATAAAATTTAAGGTGAGAATAAATGTTAAGCAACGTGGAGGCATGGGCAATCCCAATTAAGCTTGAACCAGTTGAATTCATTGGCGTTTGTCCCAATTGCGAGACCAAACACTTTTTTGAGTCTCCTTATATACAGAATGTCGTTTGCGAAACTTGCAGGAAGGAATTTTTTGTAATGTTTTGGTGATTATATTTTGTAAGTCGAGGACTCAAAATAAGATTCATATCTCCATCTTTCAAAAATAATCTCTGCACATCTAAAAATAATCTCTGCACATCTTTGATTATGTATCATTCATTTTCAGGACCCGGATATCTCAAAGAGAATTCAAAACACTTTAAAATGATTTTTAATTTTTTATAAAATTCAGTTTTTTATTATTTTTGCTTTAACCGGTACTTACTTATAAGTAAGTAAGTATTTTGTATGAAGAGTAAATTTCAAAAACCGAATTCGATTAAAATACTCTGGATAAACTCTTAAACTCTCTTGTAAGAGTTAAAATTAGCATCTTTCGGGAACAATAAAAGGGATTTTTATGGCTAGTGGTTATGAACAAATTTATGAAAGTCTTGTACCCAAATTGAGCAAATGCGATTTTTCAGAACCTGGAGACAGGCTTGGTCTTTCACTTCAGCCGAACGGTGCTTTATCTGTTAATTTTCTTGGCCGAGAATACGAGATCAGTTCCTACGGTGTTAAACCGAAGGATGGTAAGCCGGTAAATGTCAACAACCGCAGTGTTTTAGCTTATTATGCATTATCCGAAGGTATGAATGAACCTGCGTTTTCATATGTGCCGATTTCTGATCTTGCCGGCACGGGAATAACATTCAGCAAAACGATGTGCAAATTAGGTGGGGTTTTTAGCGGCAAGCTGAAGTCGGGAGGCTATTCATGGCTTCTGAAAATATTGCCAAAAATTTCCCTCCAGATTATTTATTATGAAGGCGATAAGGAATTTCCCTGCGAAATTAAGATTTTGTTTGATAAAAATGCTTCCAGTTTTATGGAGTTCGAATGTCTGGCTTTTTTAGAGGGATGCCTTGTAAGAGCTATGATCATGACTGCCAAAACAGGAGATACAGCCGGATGGGTGTAATATGAGTGTAATATTTGTGTATTGAGGTCTAATTCTCTGGAATACCATAAATATATCAACGAAGCTATGAAAGACCCAGGCCATAAAATTCGGGACATAGCGTTTTATGCTTGTTGAAAGCCTGGTATATAAATATGAAATTCAAGAGCATTCCCTCTCATTCGATACCAGGGAACTAAATTTTATGAAAGTACAATTTTCGATTACTTATTAAAGGTATATGTGTTTTTATGAAAGCTATAAACGAGACTAATCAACAAATACTCTATTACGGAAGGCATTTTTTGCAATGCAGGGGTTATAATGGGTTTAGTTACAGAGATATTTCTCAAAAACTGGGAATAAAGAATGCGGCAATTCATAATTACTATCCCAAAAAAGAAGACCTGGTTGCAGCTTTGCTAGAAGACAGTAGGAAAAAATTAGCTGAAAATATTGCTCAAATAGTGGAATCCGGAGGCTCTGCTCGCGAGCAGCTTCAATACTATTTTGATTATGCATTGAAGGAATTCGATGAAGGTAAAAGCATTTGCCCTCCGGGTTCGGTGATCCTGGATTTTGAAGAAATTCCGGAGAAGGTTAAAAAGCAAAATCTGTTGCTGCTGGATGACATATTAACCTGGATCTCCAGAGTTCTTAAAACCGGTCTGGAAAAGGGAGAATTTAATTTCTCCGATCCCGTAGATGCACGTGCAGAACTGGTAGTCGAAGCCTTAATGGGTGCCAGACAATTATCCAGCATTAAAGGAAGAAAAACGCTTGTCAGATCAATTTCTCTGATTAAGTCCGATCTTGGATGGAAAGACTAATTTTTTTAGCCGTCACTTACTTATATGTAAGTAAGCAATTCTCATATATAATTAATTATTTGCTACAAAGAATTGCGTTTGATATGATACATGATTTTTAATGAGTTTTTAGTGCCAATTTCTAATGAGTTTTAAACCTGATCTCTAAGGAGTTTTTCAATGCCTGTTATGAGTATTATTTCATGTAAGATAATGCAGGACGAAATTGTCTGGATTCTTGAAAACGACTCTTCTATAGATGAAATCATTGTAGTTGAAAATGAAAATATAAGGGAATTTGTAGATAAATTAAATAAAGCAAACATAAAGCATCAAATTCTTTCCCTTGAAAAGATCTCTTCACTTACTGAAACGGAAAATAAAAGAGACAAATATATTGTGCTGGTCTATTTGATGAAACTCGGCCTTCACAAAACTCCTAAAGAGTTAAAAAACACAGTATATGAGACCATAGAGGTTCTGTCTCCTCTTTCTTCCGGAATCCTGGTTTTTTACGGTTTATGTGGAAACGTACTTGGGAATATCGAAAAAGATTTCAACGTAAATTTACTTTCATGTCCGGTTCGTATCCTTAGAGATGAAAAACACAGAATTGTAGATGATTGTATAGGGGCTACTGTTGGAGGAACAGATAATTATCTAAGGATACTAAAAAGTGTTAGTGATGCCGGAACATATCTTTTTACACCCATGTATAGTCAGGGCTGGAGAGAAGTGCTCGATCTGGACAACAGAGCATACGGTAAAGATCCCTCTAAAGCATTGAAAATGCTGAAAAAACTCCACGAAATGGTTGGTTACAGAAGGGTTGCAAAGATTAACACCGGTCTTAATTATACTGAAAATTTCGATGAAGCTATTAGAGAATTTGCAGAAATATTCGGCTTTGAGATATTGGAATTTGATATGGGGAGTCAAAAGATTTTTGAAAACTGTTATAAAAAACTCAAAGTTGAGATCAATACAAACAAAAGCGGTTGAAAGTTTTTTTATATTTGCGGACGGGGTGTAATTCGATGCCAGTACTTAGCATAATTGCATGTGGAATGCTTGAAGATGAGCTAGTACATATATTGTCTAAAGATTCCGAGCTTAAACAACTAATCGTTGTGGAAAACAGGGATAATTCGGGATTCCTTCGCAAACTCAAGTTCAAAAATTGTACCCCGAGAACAGCTTTCCCGGATAAAATCCAAATCCTTCTCAAAGAGGAAGAGAGTCTTAATTCAAGAATACATATGAAATTTCTATCTTTACTTCCTTTTTTCAACACAATTCTAAAAAAACAAGAACTAAAAGAAAAGCGTGAGCTAACTGTTGTTGTAAACCTGTTGAATTTGGGTTTACACTCGGACCTTGATAAATTAAAATTAAAGGTGCACGAGAATATTCGGGAAATGGCTTCTTTTTCAGATAATATCTTAATTTTTTACGGCACTTGTGGGCACATATTCGGAAAACTGGAAGAAGAATTTGCAGGGCTCAGATGTCCTCTTTCTTTCCTGAAGGATAAAGACGGAGAAATGATCGAAGACTGTATCAGTTTAGCTCTAGGAGGAAATGAGGCTTATGCCAGAAGGATGCTTGAATTCAGAGGTATGGGGACGATTTATCTGACTCCTATGTGGGCTTCGAGCTGGAAGCGATTGGAAAATGATGGTGCCGAAGGTAGGAATTCCACCGACAAGTACCTGAAAAACCCTCTTTACTGCCTGGCTGCACAAATAGATACCGGAATTGAAAACGATTCCGAATTCGATGAAAACGTTGAGGAATTTGCCCGTAAATATGATATGAAAATTACTAATCTTAAGGGAAGTATAGAAATTGCGGAACAATCTTATCTTGCTGCAAAAAATACTGTAACTGGAAAATTGAAAAAAGATGAAGGAAAAGAAATAAGCTCAATCAACAACAACAGATAATTAAATTATTATTATCATGCAATTCTTAAGTTATCTGCTATCTTTTTACCAACAGTATCTCTATTATTTTTGAGTCCGCACAGTAATTTCCCCGCTAATATCCTCTTTGAGCGTATTAACGGCTGCATCAAATTCACCTGTTTGGCCAATTACCCACATCATTTTTACAAGAGCAGTTTCAGGCAGGATATCTTCTCCCTCAATTGCACCGGCTTTTATCATATCGCGACCAGTATCGTATACACGGTCGCAAATTCTGCCGTTAAGGCATTGTGAGGTAATTATAACAGGAATTTTCGCATCCGTTGCTTTTTGGATCAGGGGGATCCATTTAGTAGAAATATGTCCCAGGCCCGTACCCTCGAGAACCAATCCTTTATAGCCGTTTTCGATGTAATAATCAAGAATTGAAGGGTCTGCTCCCGGAGTAAATTTAAGCAGAGCACATTTTGGCTCCATTCCGGGTTTAAATTTAAGAGCTTTTTCTCCGCGACGGGTATAATCAATGAAAGTTTCTATTTTCCTGGTGTTGTAATCTACAATTCCTATAGGGGAGGAGTTTACGGACTTGAATGCATCTCTGCGAGAAGTGTGCATTTTCCGGACTTTTGTGCCGCGGTGGATCTCACAGAAATTGTCCGAGGTCGTGCCATGCATGACAACCGAGACCTCGGCAATGTCGCTTATAGCGACTAAGGCTGCACAGATTGCATTCATAGCATTGTCACTGCTTGGACGGTCGGCACTCCTCTGGGAACCTACAATAACAATAGGTACAGGAGTTTCTATCATGAAAGAAAGCGCTGCGGCAGTATACATCATCGTGTCCGTTCCATGGGTGACCATTACACCATCGGCTCCGGCTTCTATCTCTTCTACGACCGCACGGGCCAGGTTTTGCCAGGATTCCGAATCCATGTTTTCCGAGAGGATACTTGATATTACTCTGCCTTTGAAATCTGCAATTTCCCTGAGTTCGGGAATTGCTGCAAGGATGTCATCAGCAGTAAATTGGGATGAAACCGCTCCAGTCCTATAATCAATCTTACTGGCAATTGTTCCGCCTGTAGATAGAATTGCTATTTTCGGAAGCTTTTTTCCAGGCTCTGAAATCTCTTCTCTTGCCAGCCGGCATTCCGTACCTTTGGTTCCAGTGCTGTTTGCATTCTCTCCGTTATTCTCCAGAAGAGTTATCCGCACATTATTCTTTGAAAAACCGGCATTGTAACCGCTCTTCATTTTAATTGTAATATATCCTTCCATGGAAGGCATTACTTTGCCTTCGTAGACTGTGCCGTTCTTCTCAATGCGCACCCAGTCGCCCTGTTTTAATTCCATGAGTAGTCCCTTTTGCCAATTATTGAGATTATATATGCTGTGTAAAGAGCTGTATAAGATCTTAGACGTTCAATTTTCATATGTCACATTTCATTATACTTAGAGGTCAAAGTAATATAAAATCGAGTGTGTTTTGTACCAAACTCAGTTTAAGCTTTACTCCAGCCTAATATTCAATTTAGCCACTCAAGCTTTCCTGTACTCATAAACTGCTGCAAGCAAATTTTCAAAAGCAGAGTCTATTATATCTTTCAGGGTTCTAATTTCCTGCCTTTTAAGTTCCAGAGCGGTCTGTCTTCTTGAGAGGTAATGCCGCATTTCCTCCGGGGCGGGTCCACCAGTGAGTTTCCTTCTTTTTACGTTTGAAACCGGATCAAGGGCTTCCCTTACCATATTTTTAGTTAGACCCCTTCCCGAGAGCGAATCGCCAAGCACAATCTCAGCTGCCGAATCTATATTTTCCAGAGTGGGCTTTTCTCCATCTTTTGCCAGCATGCCTACTATCTGGTGGGCAGTCCTGAAGGGAATCCCGGTTTCCCGGACGAACGTATCCGCAAGTTCGGTAGCTGTTGTAAAACCTGTTACTGACTGGGTTGCAAGCACTTCGGCACGGACATGCATTGTCCTTATCATTCCTTCCATAATCCTTACCGATGCCCTGACGGTTTCAACCGAGCGCCAGATATTCGGAGTTGCCTCCTGCAGGTCACGATTGTAACTGAGGGGCAAGCCTTTGCAGATAGTGACCAACGACATTAGAGCACCCACAGCCACTCCGGTTTTCCCGCGCATGAGTTCAGCAGTATCAGGATTTTTCTTCTGAGGCATTATTGAGGAGGTAGAGGCATACATATCATCAAGTTCAATGAAACTAAATTCGGATGAAGACCAGATTACAATTTCTTCAGCCATCCGACTCAGGTTAATCATGAGGTTTGTAAATACCGATGCACATTCAATTAGGAAATCCCTGCTGCTGACTGCATCCATCGAATTTTCCAGCAGGCCTTCAAAACCTAAAAGTTCTTGAGTCCTTTTCCTGTTAAGGTTAAAACCCGTAGATGCGAATGCAGCAGCCCCAAGGGGACAGAGGTTTACCCTTGAAAAGGCGTCCAGGGTCCTGTCAAAGTCTCTGCATAAAGCAGCTTCATGAGCACAGAGGTGGTGAGCAAATGTTGTCGGCTGGGCATGCTGCAGGTGAGTAAAGCCAGGCATGAGAGTATTGATGTGCTTTTCTGCAAGGGTGAGCAAAGTGCTTCTTAGGGCGTAGATTTCTTCAAACAAGCCTGCGAGGTCTTCCCTGAGAGCCAGCCTTATGCAGGTTGCAACCTCATCGTTTCTGGAACGCCCGGAGTGCATCCTGCCTCCCACATCTTCTCCAACCATATCGATTAGTCTTGACTCCAGGGAGATATGGATATCTTCGTAGCTGAAATCCAGTTTTTCCATCCCTTCATCCCTGATTCTCAAAAGCCCACCAAGTATTTTACTGCCGTCTTCCTTACTAATTATCCCCTGTTCTCTTAACATTACAGTGTGAGCAAGGTCCACTGCTATGTCAGCTTCAAAAATCCTCCTGTCAGCTTCCATTGAGGAGGTATAACGTAAAATCTCCTCTCCCTGGGCGACTTCCAGCCTGCCTCTGCGTAAAATGTTGCTCATAGGGTTTCCTCTCAGTTTTCCTCGACTTAATTATTATGTTCCTCAACTTAATTATTATTATAATCTTATTAAATAAATTATCATCCTGAGAATTTATTATCCTGAGAATTTCTATTGGAGTAATTAACGCTGATATAAAAACATGCTGTAAGGCAAATTCTCAAACATGCAAAATCACTTAATTATTTCGGATCACAAAAGCTTATCGTAAATAAAAGCAAAAATTCGTACTATGCCAGAAGCAGCAAAATACAACCGTATAGCTTCATTCTACGAGCTCTTAGATTTGCCGCTGGAGCTTCCTTATTTCAGGAAATGGAGAAAAGAGGTTCTTTCAGGCTTGAGCGGAAAGGTTCTGGAAGTCGGAGTAGGAACCGGGCGAAACCTGAAACATTACCCATTGAACTGTTTTGTAACAGGAATAGACAACAGCAAAGGGATGCTTGAGAAAGCCAAAGAGAAAGCCGAATGCATGAAAAATATCACTCTTCTCCTTATGGACGCCGAACGTCTGGAATTTCCGGACAACAGCTTTGATTATGTAGTCACTACTTTTGTCCTTTGTACAATTCCAGATACCTTGAAAGCTCTTAAGGAAATGAGACGAGTCCTTAAACCTTCAGGTGAACTGATAGCCCTCGAGCACATGCACAGCAGCGATCCTTTTATTGCTCGACTTGAGGATTTAATTGATCCGTTTATGTTTTTCCTGCTTGGGGATCATATGACTCGACATACGGTGGGAGACATAAAGGAAGCCGGCTTCACCATTCAAGAAGTAGAAAATCTTGCATTTAAGGACGTTTTCAGAAAAATCCGGGCAAAAAAATAGAAAAATAAAAAAACATTTTTATAAATTATTAGCAAGTGTTATATATAAGGACACTTTTTCTTTAATTATAGCAATTATTATAAAATACTTGATAACTTAATGAGCAGGTTCTTTTTAATTTTGAGTTTTTAAGGCATATAGTAATAGCAGGTGAAAAAAATGCCGATAAACGGATATGGTGTGCTCAAAGGGAAGGCCATAGATATGTTGAATGGCCAGGGATTAAATCCTCATTTCCAGGTAAAGGTTAGTGACGATGACCTTCTCAGAATAGCCATTAATGTCAAATCTCAGGAGGAGCCCTCAACTGTGCTTTTTTACGAAGATGAAACTGTTGCCTTGTAACGTTCCCGGGTCTGATAATGATCTTAATGAGATCCTTCAAAAATACGTTCGTAAAGCAATTTCGATGGAAAACAGTGAGATTTACGCTTTTGGCCAGCGATGGGGTCCGGAGAATAAGCGAGATCAATACTTCGGTTTCAAACCTGGAAACGGTATTCATGATATTCATATGAACCAGGGAAATATCGATAATTGGAAATGTGACGACGGCATATGGCAAGACGGCGGCATAATTTTCCACTTCCCGGATGAACAAAAATGGGTAGCTATATTCCTGGCTTTCCAGTCCCAATCCTTTCACACAGACGATATAACTGGAAATGCAATTAAAGAAGCAGTTGAAAAACGTTTACGTTTAATTTCCGCTCTGGTGAATCCGATAGATACTAAAGGGAAAACTGTTACTATTCTCAATTCAACTTCAGAGGCGATTTCACTTAAAGGGTGGAAACTGGTTGACAGGAATAAGATGAAGATTGATCTGGCAGGAACTTTAGGTGCTGGAGATGCCTTAAGAGTTCAGATTCCGCAAAAAGCTTTCGATCTACCTCTAAATGGCGGCATTATTACTTTGCTGGACAATAAAGGCTTGAAGGTAGATGGAATCAGCTATACCGAGAAAGATACTTCCAGAAAGGGATGGACAATAGTTTTCTAAGTTTCTCTGTTATTATTTATCATCGACTATTGTCAACTATTGTTGACTACCATTGACTATTACTTATTATTGTCGACTATCATTGACTATTATTATCTGCTTGGTAAGATGTCCGTAGCCTCAAAGTATAACCGAATCGCACCTTTCTATGAGTTTATAGATTTACCGCTGGAATTCTTCTTTTTCCATAAATGGAGAAAAGAGGTGCTTTCAAATTTGAGTGGAAAAGTTTTGGAGGTGGGGATAGGAACCGGAATAAATTTGAAATACTATCCTCCACGCAGTTCTGTGATAGGAATTGATTGTAGTGAAAAAATGCTTGAAAAAGCCAGAAAAAAAGCTTCTGGCATGAAAAACGTTACTCTTTTCCATATGGATGCCGAACACCTGGAATTTCCGGACAGGAGCTTCGATTATGTCGTTACGACATTTGTGCTCTGTTCGGTTCCTGATTATGTGAGAGCGCTTCAGGAAATTAGACGAGTCCTTAAACTGTCAGGTGAGCTTATAGCCATAGAATACGTGCGAAGCAGTAACCATCTTATTTCCTGGTTTGAGGATCTCATAAGTCCAATCACATGCTCTCTTATTGGGGACAGTATGAACCGACAAACAATAGAAATCATAAAGGAAGTTGGCTTTACTAATATGGAAGTTGAAAATCTAATTTTTGAAAGTTTCTTAAGGCAGATTCGGGCAAAGCCGTAATGAGCTTTTACAACGCTTCTCTTCAATGGAAGTCTTTTCCTTAATCCTTATTTTTTACTGATCTGTTCGGCAAACCCGGAATAAACCTTAACGCCTGATGATGAATCACATGGTTGGATTATACAAAACATGTACCTCAGATATCCATTTTTTCCCTGTGACCGAATTCGATACTGTAATCCAGATAATAAATAACTTCAGGTTCTATTTTGATCATTACGGTATCAGGATCCGGAGGCATATCTGCGGCAATAGGGAATTTGGCAACCATTATTTCCCCAAACTCACGCAGTTCTTTTTCATCGGTTATTATTGATGCTTTACCTTCTACCTGAAGTGCCTGCATATCAAACCAATCGGGATTGTCCTCATCAACAGTATACGCCACACGCGGGTTGTTTATGATATTCTGGATTTTTCGAGTTTTGTTATTGGTTGCCAGATATACGACTGAGTCTTTAGACGCATACGCCATTGTATGGGCCATCGGGCTGCCCCGGGAGTCCACAGTTGCAAGGTTCAGGTAGTAATGATTTGCAAGGTATTGGTTGATCTTTTCTTTAAGCTCTTCTGTCATAATCCCCACCAGATTTTAATTTTCCCCATACCTTTATTTGAGGCAAAATTTATAAACTTTACTTGTATCTCCTGATAGGAATTAACTATTTTACCTTCTAAACAAATATACTATTGGGGTACAGGTCACTGATTGAACCAATCCGGAAATCTGTACAAATAACTTTAAGATTATTTTATATATTACTAAACGATATAGTTTAGGATATAACTTTGTATAAAATATTTGATTTATCCGTACTTAAAAAGAAATGTGGGTATTTGATATGGATGATCTTCAGGGAGTATTGAAAGGACAAAAAATTGCCTATTTTTCTATGGAAATAGGACTTCGAAGCGAAATTCTTACCTATTCGGGAGGATTGGGAGTGCTTGCCGGAGATACTATCCGCTCAGCTTCAGACCTCAATGTTCCACTGGTGGCAGTAACATTGGTGAGCAATAAAGGTTATTTCAGACAGATTCTTGATCCTTCCGGAAATCAGATAGAACACACTGACGAGTGGAATCCTGCGCGTGTAATGAACCTTCTTACACAAGAGGTAAGTGTAAAAATTCAGAACAGAGATGTTAAAGTCAGGGCCTGGGTTTATACAAACAAAAGCCTGACCGGAGGCAGCGTGCCCATTATTTTCCTTGATACCGATGTTGAAGGAAACGAATGGGATGACCGCAGGATTACGGATTCTCTCTACGGAGGGGATCAGCGCTACAGGCTCAAGCAGGAAATCGTACTCGGGATAGGGGGGGTGAGAATGCTTGATGCACTTGGGTTCAAGATCAGGAAATATCATATGAACGAAGGACACTCAAGCCTGCTTGCACTGGAACTTCTGAAGCGTAACGGTATAGACTCAACAAAAGTTAGGGACCTGTGCATTTTTACTACTCATACTCCTGTAGCAGCCGGGCATGATAAATTCGAATACGGGCTTATAGAAGACCTGATCCGGGACAAAAATGATCTGGATATTCTCAAGAAATTCGGAGGAGCCGATCGCTTTGATACCAGCCTTTTTGCCCTGAACCTGTCTAACTATGTAAACGGAGTTACAAAAAGGCATAGCCTGGTCTCAAGCACACTCTATCCCGGTTATAAAATTCATGCAATTACAAACGGTGTCCATTCATATACATGGACCTCTCCTTACTTCAGGACACTCTTTGATCGCTACATTCCGGGCTGGGCAAATGAACCTGAACTTCTCGTAAGAGTTGGGGGGATCCCGGATACCGAGTTATGGGAAGCACACTGGAGTGCAAAAAAAGCCCTTCTAGATGAGGTAAATGAAAGGACAGGAGTGGGCATGGACTATGAGGTTCTTACAATAGGCTTTGCAAGGCGCATGGCAGAGTACAAGCGTGCAACGTTACTTTTTTCGGACCTTCAAATGCTCAGGAAAATAAATAAAAGAGGTAAGATACAGATTATTTTTGCTGGAAAAGCCCATCCTAATGACAGTGCCGGAAAACAAATTATCAGGGACATTTTTAGAACTATTGAAAAACTAAAAGATGAAATAAAAATTGTGTTCCTGGAAAATTATGATATGGACCTTGCGGCAAAAATGGTTGCTGGCGTTGATGTTTGGCTTAACACTCCGACCCGGCCCTATGAAGCTTCCGGCACGAGCGGAATGAAGGCTGCCCACAACGGAGTTGTTAATTTCAGTGTACTTGATGGATGGTGGATAGAAGGATGGATAGAAGGTGTGACCGGTTGGGCCATCGGACCACAGCCTGAAGAAAAACTTTCCGAGGAAGAGGCAAGAATTGCCGAACTAAACGACCTTTACAATAAGCTCTATTATATCATCGTCCCTATGTACTATGAGCGAAAAGATGAGTGGTTAAAACTGATTAACAACTCTATAGGTATGGTAGCCTATTATTTCAACACTCACAGGATGATGCGGCTTTACGTTACATATGCATATCTTTAAGTGAATCTTTAAGTAAAAAAGAGTAATCAAAAAATAATTAGTGCGGGAGAAGGGATTCGAACCCCTGAACGCCTGCGCGAAACGATCTTGAGTCGTTCACCGTTGACCGCTTGGTTACTCCCGCGTTTGAAATCATTTGGAACACATTTTGACAAACAGCATCCGAAGTATTAATTGTACGTTAAATTGTCCGCTGCAATTGACAGTTTAATTATTGCTCTGTTTTTAGGATACATTAAGGTAACGATAAAACTAGCATATAAAGCTAATCCTGTAACTTACCAGACCTTCAAAGTTAAAACACTGGACTTAAGCCTATCTGAAAAATGATCCATAAAAAAATAAAATAGATAAAAACGGAGATATCAGTAAGATGAAAAGGATGACGAACAAAGCTTGGTTTGGTAAAAATACATTGGTCGGGGTGTTCGTCCAGTCAGTTCAGAAGGTTGACTGGTAACTTTTGTATTTTTAATTGCAGTTATAGGAGAAAGAATAACTGATGAATTAAGGGAATTCAGGCTTCTTCCGGGGAGCTGTTAAAATGAATCCAATCGAGATAATCCTGCTCTCCCCCGATTTCCCAGAACTCTATCGCGGGCATTTCATAGGTATGCAGCAATTTCACCAGCTTTATGATCTCCTTAAGGCATGAAGAATTAGTCTTTATGAACATTGCAATCTCATTATCTTCTTCGATCTTTCCATTCCACCTATAGACTGAAGATACCGGAAACATATTCACGCAGGCTGCGAGTTTCTTGGAAACCAGCTCTTTTGCTATAAGGGACGCATTTTCCATATTTCCAGCGGTGATATATACAATTCCAAGCATAAGCATCAACAGATATCAACAATTACATTTATAATTCACTTAATAATTTGGTTTTATCCAATGGTTCTATTAATTGCCGAATTATGTATTTTGAGGCTATATGTGTTTTACCGTGATTTCTAATTTAATGACCAGCGTAGATAATCAGCATGTGTACCAGAAGAATACCAGTTTACCCATTAATCATCCCGATTTATTGAACATCATAATATTGGAAAATCTATTCCCGATCTGGGTGATAGTAGTTAACACGCCATGAAATTGATCTTAATTGCAATTATAGGTTATTTATTTGCTTATTTGCCTAAATTATTTTACTCAAGGTGATATGGATTTACAGCATATTGTTAAATTTGGTAAACAGGTGATATTTTTTAGATTTAAGTATATATTCGGAAAAATTGTGAAAGTACCATTTCTAAAAATTTATTTTTTTAAATTTGGACTAAATAATTTCAAGTTCTAACAAGTATTGGATTTTTATTTATATTTCTTTAGTTATTATATTTATTACAGATAATAATCTCAGATTAAAAATCATTTTCACTGAATATAAATGAGAGAAAAAGTCTGACAATGCAAATTCCTTCATTAAGCATCCGTCGAAGGAAAGTGGACGAAGAACCAAGTTAAAATTTATCAAATTGAGCAAAAATAGGAGTGGATACAAATGGGGAAACGAAATTTTGACAGTACACGAAAGATACTGTGTGTTTTCATGGTAGTTTTTTTCAATATCGGTGACAACTGTGGCAGTAAGCGCAGCGGATTGGGGAACGTCAGGAAACGTAACACCTACAACCATGTCTAGCGGCAATGTCTCTGTTATTAACACTACTACAAGCAACATTACAACCATACAGAATGTAGGAAATTATCCTGGAGGAATCGCACTCAGCCCGGATGGAAAAAAACTATATGTAGCGAACTACGACTCTGTCTCTGTGATTGATACAGCTACAAACATTACTATAGCCACGGTGAAGGAAGTAGGTAGCCCCAGTAGAGTTGCAGTCGACCCGGCAGGAAAAAAGATATATGTGACGAATTACAAAAGAGACCTGGTTTCTGTAATTGACACAGCAACTAATACTGTTACATCCCGGTGAATGTTTCCGTACCTGATTAACTGCGTCTGGAACTGCGATGATGGTGGAAAATACTATCTAACACAGCAAGGTAGTATCCTCTGGTGGTATGGAGAGCAAAACTCTAATGATCAACATGGGTCAATGTTGCTCTGGAACCATCAGTGGCAATTTTTTCTCAGAAACAATCAAAATCATCTCACTCCTTTTTTCAACCAGGAATGTTTCCTGCCAGCCCCACCTCTATATAGCCACATAATAGAGCATGATTGAGTTTTTCAACCCAGCTATTCATGATCCTTTCAGGATTGTAAATGTCTCCATTTACACACCAGAAATCCAGGAAACAATTTTTCAATTTTTTTATTGAGCTACTCAGTGCTGGGAAAAACTTAAATTTTGTATTGTAAAATATTTAAAAAGTATCCACATTTAGGAGAAAATAATAAGCTTGACGAGAAAGACATTCTTGATGAAAAAAGGAAGAAATTTTGTGAAAAACGTGAGTTTATATAACTCATTTTTCGATTAGCCTAATTCATTTGAGCCCGGCCTATATAAGCATTAGGCTTAATGAAGATTAATTAACAAGATGATATCTTTTTTGATTTCCCGCTCAAATTGTGAAAATATGTTGAAGAATTAAATATTTTTTAAAAATAATTATAAACGCGATCAAATAATCCTGGCTTTTAATAATTATCGGTTTCTAATTTATATTTCTCTAGTTATTATCTTGAATACCGATAATAAATACTAGCGATTGATTGAAAAATCATTTTTACTGGCATATAAAATTGGAATAGAACTTTACCAATGCAGCTCTTTCATTAAGATTCTGTCGAAGGGAAATGGATCCAGTACGGGGTTAAAATTTTATCTAATAGGACAAAATTCTGGAGTGGGACAAGTGAAAATCGAAATTTCTGGTAGTAAAAAGAAGATACCATTTTTCTTGATAATAATTTCCTTTTTAACATTGATAATAGCAACGTCAGTAAGCGCACAGAACGGAGAAACACCAATAAATGAGACACCTGGAGTTACTCCAGTTAATGAGACACCTGGCATTACTCCAGTTAATGAGACACCTGGCATTACTCCAGTTGTTGAGGCAACACCAATAGCACCCCTAGTAACACAACCAGTACTTCCAGTAGCGAATTTCAGCCGTAATGTAACAAATGGTACTGCACCACTTGATGTACAGTTTATTGACAGTTCGTTAAATGCAACAGGATGGAGCTGGGACTTTGAAAATGACGGAATAGTTGACTCCACAGACCCCAATCCAATGCATACTTACCCTGCAGAAGGTAATTACACAGTTAACCTGACAGCAAGCAACATGAACGGTACAAATTCAACCTTTGCCGCAATAAATGTTTCAAATGTTTCAGCACCATTACAGCCATTACTTCCTGTAGCGAATTTCAGCAGCAATGTAACAAATGGTACTGCATCTTTATCAGTCCAGTTTAATGATAGTTCGTTAAATGCAGATAATGTGACTTGGGACTTCGGAGACGGAAATAACTCAACTGACAGGAATCCGATGCATACTTATTCTGCTGTAGGTAACTTCATTGTTAATCTGACAGCAAGGAATGCAAACGGTACAAATTCAACGACTGCTCCAATTAGTGTTTCAGCACCATTACAGCCATTACTTCCAATAGCTAATTTCAGCAGCAATGTAACAAATGGTACTGCACCTTTATCAGTCCAGTTCAATGACAGTTCGTTAAATGCAGATAACGTAACCTGGGACTTTGGAAACGGAAATAACTCAACTGACAAGAATCCGATAAACACCTACTCTCAAGCAGGTATTTATACAGTCAATCTGACGGCAAGGAATGCAAATGGCACAAACTCAAAAACCGCTCCAATAAATGTTTCAACACCGCTACAGCCATTATTTCCTATTGCAAACTTCACCAGCAATGTAACAAGTGGCACTGTATCTTTGTCAGTTCAGTTTAATGACAGTTCGCTAAATGCAGATAACGTAACCTGGAACTTTGGAGACGGAAGTAACTCAACTGGCAGGAACCCAATAAACACTTACTCTCAAGCAGGTATCTATACAGTTAACCTCACTGCAAGGAATGCAAACGGTACAAACTCAAAAACCGCTCCAATAAATGTTTCAGCACCTGGACAACCTGGACAACCTGGACAACCACCAGAAACTGCACACCCGCCCAGACCCGTATTCAATAACAATGTCACTATAATTAACAAAATCAATAATTCTGTTGTAAATAACGTGAATATAGGAAGTACATGCGGTTGCACTCCAGGAGGAGTTGCAGTCAATCCTGAGGGAACAAAGATCTATGTCACGAACGTTATCAACAATACTGTCTCTATAATTAACACAGTCACAAACAACGTTGAAGCCACGGTCAATGTAGGACAATATCCTGGAGGAGTTGCAGTCGCGGGAACAAACGTTTATGTGACGAACTTCTACAGCAACACTGTCTCTGTTATTAACACAGTTACGAACACTGTAGTATCTACGGTTAATGTAGGAACCTGTCCTACCGGAATTGCAGTTGCCGGCTCAAAGGTGTATGTCACGAACATTTACAGCAATACTGTCTCTGTAATTGACATAACCACAAACACTGTCATATCCACAGTGAATGTAGGAAACTATCCTGGAGGAATTGCAGTCAGCCAGGATGGGGCAAAGGTGTATGTCACGAACATTTACAGCAATACTGTCTCTGTGATTGATACAGTCACAAACACTGTTACAGCTACGGTGAGTGTAGGAAACGGTCCTGCCGGAGTTGCAGTTGCGGGAACAAAGGTATATGTGACGAATATTTACAGCAGCACTGTCTCTATAATTGACATAACCACAAACACTGTTATAGCCACAGTGGATGTAGTAAACTGTCCTGGGGGAGTTACAATCAGTCCGGATGGAACAAAGGTGTACGTGATGAGTGTTTCCAGCAACACTGTCTCTGTAATTGACACAGCCACTAACAGCGTTACAGTGGCGACAAGTGCAGAAAGTACTCTAATTGTTTCTGGGCAATCTATAGGTTCTCTTCCAGCATTACAACCAGTAACTGCCTGTTCACCACCAATAATCGGAGGCAACAGCACTGTCTCTAGCGGCATTGTCTCTATATTTAACACAACTTCAAATAATACTACAGCAACTGTGAATGTGGGAAACAATCATGGAGGAGTTGCAGTCAGCCAGGATGGAAAGAAGGTGTATGCGACGAACCTTAGTAAAAACACTATCTCTGTGATTGATACGGTTACAAACAATGTTACAGCCACAATAAATGCAGGAAACTACCCTGCTGGAGTTGCAGTCAGCCAGGATGGAAAAAAGGTATACGTGACGAACATTTACAGCAACAATGTCTCTGTGATTGATACAGCTACAAACAATGTTACAGCTACAATGAATGCAGGAAGCTCTCCCGCCGGAGTTGCCATCGCAGGAACAAAATTGTATGTGACGAACGTCAACAATAATACTGTCTCTGTGATTGACACGGCGACAAACAACGTTACAGCTAAGGTGAATGTAGGAATGTACCCCTGGGGAGTTGCAGTAAGCCAGAATGGCAAAAAGGTATATGTGACGAATGTTTACAGCAATACTGTCTCTATAATTGATACGGCGACAAACAAGGTTACAGCGACGGTCCCAGTGGGAACGTGGCCCTGGGGCGTTGCAGTCACAGGAACTAAGGTGTACGTAACGAATATTTTCAGCGACACTGTCTCTGTAATTGATAATGTCACAAATAACGTTACAGCGACGGTTCCTGTAGGAACGTGGCCCTGGGGAGTTACAGTCGCTGGAACAAAGGTATATGTAGCGTACCGCGTCAGCAACAATGTCTCTGTAATTAATACAGCCACAAACAACGTTACAGCTGCAGGAAACATATCTATTGCCTTTGGACAATCAATAGTTTCTCCCCCAGCATTACAGCCAGTAATTCCTATTGCAGACCTCAATAGTAATTCCACCTGTGTGTGCAGTTAGAGAGCTATCGGAAAATGTAACTCATATTGGCGATTTACGAATGGAACGAACTTAACTGAGTAGAACTAATTCATAAATAATGGAAGCAGGGGACCACATTGTTAACCTGTTCACCGCCAATATAAACTGTTAGGATTCAAAACTTGATTAATCGTGCCTAATCAATATTGTAGGAATAACACAAGGTAAATAACTGGACATAATATCAGTTAATGTGAGCGGAGCACCAATGAACGACATTTTGTGTTATTCATTGGCTCCAATGATACTTTTTAAATGCAAAAATGTCAAACTCCTAAATGGAAGAGGAAGCAATAGAGAGTTAACGATAAAGTTATATGGCAAATAGAATTTGATGTGAAGGAACTTTCCATATAACCACTATTTGTTGCTTTACATTTTTGATATTAAAAATGATCTATGAGCAGTGTTAAACTGTGCATTCCCACACACATTTTTATATAAATATTATGTAGTAATGTATATTGCATTCATGAAATTATGCCGCAATCAAAAAAAACCGTTCTTGAAAAAGAAACTGGCAAATTTTATTCAATTTAATATGGTGGGAAAATTTATAATATTTTGCACATTAGAAGTTAGAGACTTTATCCAATCTGTTTCAGAATCAATTACTGGGTAGGTGTAATAATAAAACATTCATCTATTTGATTCACAGCAACTGATCTAACCCGAACGACTAAGGCTGTAATAGAACCGAAAAAAGATACAAATAAAAAACTTGTTGCTCTAAAATCTCATAAGCAATTTCTCTATCAAATGATGTTTTATAAGCAGCTATAATAAATATGGACAGTTACAACAGGATATAACAGTTCTATACATTTACGTTGGAACTGACAATTCTATAGAGCAACAGATATAATTTATAGTTTGTAATTGCTTCAGCTTAATATTTGGAGAATTTCCTTGAATATCACAAGCATTGTACTGGGTATTTTTTTATTGTACTGGTTATTCATCTCATTTCTTGATAGAAAGGGTATACTGCAAAAGTATAACATAAGCACTTTCGGACCACTTCCGATTCTCATGATCCGGACAACGAAAGGTCTCAAACTACTGGATGTCCTGGCCCGCCCTAAATTTTACTGGAAAATCTTCGCAAATGTTGGAATACTGCTAATGTTTGCAGGCATGATTGCTATGTTCCTGGTCATTGCGCTATCGGATATTGCACTCTATACTTCTTTCCTTAATGGAAACGTGCCAGAGCCAGGAAAGTATAATTCTGCAAGGAACATTTTTCTGATCCCGGGAGTAAACGAGTTCATTCCCTTTACCTGGGGGATCATTGCTCTAATAGTGACTCTTGTTGTGCATGAGTTCTCACATGCAATCCTCTGCAGAGTTGAGGGCATCAGAGTCAAATCAATGGGGATCCTTTTTGCTTTAGTCCCTGTTGGAGGCTTTGCAGAACCGGACGACGAACAGCTTTTTGGGAAAAAGGACGAGGTAAAAAAAGAAATATCTCTCACAGCCACCATCGAGGAAATCAGAGAAAGAGAAGAAGAAAAGAAAGGGAACCGAAAAACCGGGACAAAAATACCCAGCCAATCGGAACTCAAACAGGTAACGGTTGCAACAAGAACACAAAGGGCAAGAATTCTTGCGGCTGGAGTTATGGCTAATTTCACTGTGGCTTTTATCGCTTTCCTGCTTTTTTTCGGGCCTGTTTTAGGGGCAATTGCGCCTTCCAGTGATGCCATGATCCTGAGTATAAATAAAAGTTCTCCGGCTGACCTTGCAGGACTCCAGAAAGATATGGTAATTACACAGATTAATGATACAAAAGTGGCAAATGCACTCGATCTTTTAACATACCTTGATCAGGTAAAACCTGGTGACCCTGTACGTATTTACGCCACGAAAGAGGGAGTTACTTCTGTACACGATTTAAATACAGTTTCTGATCCTAATAATTCTTTAAATGGAGTACTTGTAGGTGGGGTTGTTGAAGGAAGCCCTGCAGCTAGTGCAGGAATTAAAACTGGAATGACCATGATCCGTATCAATAATACGAAAATGCAGAGTCTTGCAAGTTTCGTAAACTTCATGGAGAAAACTCAGGTAAACCAGGTAATAGAGATAGAGCTGCAGCCTCCTGCAAACTATACAGGCAAACATACCGAAAACGGAACAGTTGTTTTCAATGTGCAACTTTCTTCCAATCCTTCGGAAAGTAAACATGGCTTCCTGGGAGTCAAGTATGGAAATAACGGAACAGCGGATTGTCCCACTCTGGGAATCTCTGTTTGGATGCCGCAGGCAGGACTATATCTTGAGGCTCTCAAGAAAATTCCATCCTTGCTTAAAGGGCCTGCAGGCTGGATTATCCTTTTCAGTCTTCCAATATACGGCTTTACAGGTGAAGGGTTCCGAGGCTTTTCTGGTACGATAATGCAGTTTTATCATCCTGTAGGCTGGGCAGAACCTCTGGGAATTGTAATTTTCTGGATTGCTAATACTTTACTCTGGATTGGATGGTTGAACTTCTATGTAGGGCTATTCAATTGTCTTCCTGCAGTACCCCTGGATGGAGGGCACGTATTCAAGGATTATACCTATTCCTTAATTTACAGGCTTACCAGAAGTGAGGCGACGTCCGAAAAAGTCTCAAGCTCGGTCACAGCGAGCTTTTCAATGTTAATTCTTTTCTCATTTTTATTTATGATATTCGGACCTTTCATTGGACAATGGATGGGAGTCTGATGTACTAAGAAATGGATTATAAGAAAATTTAGCGGATTATTTCACTAATTTTTCTTATTCTTGTTTCACTCATCATTTACTCCCCTTATTTATTTGATTTTGCTTTTAAGGTTTAAACTTTTTATATTTTTAGCTTAATAAACCATTATGTAAAACTGAAGATATAATGATATATTGCTTAGAAATGTCAATAGTTAACGCCTTAAGATATTGTCTAATTGTAGCCGGAAAGTCAAGGCAGGATTTTCAACATGTCTACTATCAGGAGAATGAAAGTTAAAATTAAAAACAGGCTTAAGAGGACATCCCATAGGAAGTACGATATTAAGTACAGAATTGCAGGCATGCTCCTGCTTATTATTTATATTCTGGTTTTCGAGTATCTCATGGTTCTCGAGGGTCAGCCCAATAATGCAAATGTTATCACTGCTATCTATTGGGCAACGAATACTATTACAACAATCGGAGGCTATGGAGACGTTGCTTTCACTTCTCAGGTAGGAAGACTTTTTACTATTATCGCACAAATTTTAGGTGTCATTCTGATTTCGAGTTTTTTCGTAAATTACATTATTACTCCGTGGATGGATAAAGTTGTCAAGTTCAGGCTGCCGAGAAAAGTCTCTCCTGGCATGAAAGATCACATAATTATCTGTGGATACAATCAATTTGTTGAAACTCTTATAGATGAACTGGCTGAGCAGAACTTACCCTTCGTGATAGTAGACGATGAAGAAGAATTGATCAAGGAACTTTCTTATAAAGATATTTCCTGCATTTTCGGAGTCACGAGTGATAAGCAGACACTTACAAACGCTGGCATCGAGAAAGCAAGAATTCTTATTGCAAACAAGTCCGATGAAACAAATGCAAATATTGTCCTAACTGCCCGAGAGTTTGATCATATCACCATCATTGCCATTGTTGAGATCAGATCTAACTCAAAGTACCTCAAATATGCAGGGGCAGATACCGTTGTCTCCCCCAAATCGATGTTAGGGCAGTTTATCGGGAAAAAGGCGATGGACAGGCTTGTAAGCCGGGTCACGGGAGCAACTGAGATTTTTGAAGGAATTCATGTTGTTGAGTTCCCTATCTATTTGAAAAGTCCTCTTATAGGGAAAACGGTAAAGGAGGTCTCCAGTCAGCAGCATCTGGGAGGTGCAAGAATTGTGGGAATCTGGAAAAGTGGGACTCTCTCTTTTGATCCGAAGGATGAGGACGTGATAATGGAAAATTCAATCCTGCTGGCTATAGGAAGTCCTGAGGGGCTTGCAAAATTGAAGAAATTGACCCACTGAGATGAGGATACATATTACAGATAGCTTGATATACATTATAAATTTTATATGTATTAATAAAAAATACATATTTGCGTAAGATCTGTAGTTATATTTTAGAAGTGCAAATTTTGAATATTGGGGATAAGGATGGAACTGAAAGGACATCATCTTGTGGTACTGGGCTATGGAGATGTTGGAAAAAGCATAGTAAACGTGCTGTCTGAAGGGCCATTCCGTTTCGTAGTTGTAGATTCATCTGAGAAAGTTTTTGAAAATGTCGACTTTGAATATTTGATTGGTAACGGAGCGGACGAAGAAATATTGATGGCAGCCGGAGTAAAGAACGCTTCATTGATTTTTGTGGCTCTTAATGACGATACTAATGTTATTTTTGCGACCCTCATATCAAGGAGTCTGAACCCGTCTGCCACCATATTAGCAAGAGCAAACTCAGTAAAGTCAATAGATAAAATTTACAAAGCTGGAGCAGATTTTGTCGGTTCACTTTCTATAGTAGCGGGGCAGATGCTTGCCAAAATGACTGCGAATTGCATGGGGAAAAGCTGTAGAATTGATGAGGACATAATGTTATATGAAGGAATTGAAATCGAAAAGCATCGCGTTGAGAAAGGCTCTTTTCTTGAGAATAAATTAGTTGAGGATCTCGATCTTGAAAACAATATCGGTTGCACTATAATAGCTATTGGGAGAGGAAAGCTTGTTATAACTTCCGTTACAGGGCGGACAGCAATAAAAGCGGAAGATACGATAGCAGTTGCTGGGAGCAATAAGCAGATTTCCGAGTTTAAGGAGAGATATCTTGATTAATTTTCTGTTTTTTAAAAATGGATCTCATTTTTTAAAAGAGTTACGGCTTAAGGTGTGATGATATGGAGAGTTTATCTACAGGGATCGAAGGGCTGGACATGCTGATGGATGGTGGATATCCTAAGGGAAAGGGTATTCTGGTCACGGGCCCTCCAGGCGCTGGAAAAACAATTCTGGGGCTTCACTTCCTGCATAGGAGTTGTCTTGAAGGCAGAAAATGCGTACTGATTCTAACGAGAGAACTTACTGAAGATATCCTTAGCCAGTCCCAAAGCCTTAAACTTGATCTTGGACCTTTTTTAAAGAGTGGGCAGCTTAGTATAAGAAATATCTTCGAGGATAAGATGAACAAGATCAAATTCGTTTCCAAATTCGGGAAAGGTCTTTGCTCTGTGGATACGGATGTAATTGAGTACCTCAGCGTGATATCTACTGAAGTTGATGTTGTTATAATAGACAATATCGGGGTAATGGCCATAAACTATGATCTAAAGGAGTTTGCGGATGAGTTCAGCTCAATAAGCATAATCCTTTTAAAAAACAAATGCACAAGTCTTTTCATTATGGATGATGACTCTTATTATTTAACTCATAGGCTTGCCGGCTATATGGCTTTCGGACTAATCAGGCTTATATCCCAGGAGAATTTCAGCTCAGGAAAGCCCGAACAGTATATTTACATCGAAAAAATGAGAGAAAAAGCCGTTCCGGTAAAGTACTCTCTATATGATATTACTTCTCAAGGGATGAGAATTGATGCAGGCTTAAAATTACTTTAATCTGGCTTTCTGGAGAAAACTTAAATATGGAAAGTTCATATCACTACTGCTGCACTGCGGGCTCGTAGGGTAGCGGATATCCTAATGGGCTTCGAAGTAAGATATTTTACGAAGATACCCATTGACTCGCGTTCGAATCGCGACGGGCCCGCCTTTTTTTCTTTATTTGACTTCAGTTTATTTGTTTGGAAATATTTAATGGAGATTTCCATCTTCATTTAGTATCTTTAAAAGTTCTATAATAGAATATGAAGCCCGAGTAATTCCCATACTGCGTTTGTCAGTATCCGTGCCTGCAATATAGAGATTCCGAATGGGGGTTCGGATATCTGCAAACTTTCCATCAGTTGTGACTGCAGCTTTTTCGGGAATCATAACCTGTTCATGCTGCATTTCTATGTACTTTTCAATTGTCGGATGAGCACGGAAAATTGTTTCATAAGCCTTTTTGATTTCTCTTTCCTCACTTTCATTTTCATCTATAATAAATGAAAAGCCTATAAGCTGTTTATCTTTGGGGGCAAGAGAAGGATCATAATTGCTAATAGGCATTGCCCAATAAGCAAAATCCTTAAACCATATTTCAGAACCTATATAATTGAACTGAGGAAGCTCTTCTGTCAGGCCAAGCCAGATTGTCAGGCTTTTACTATGCACAATACCTTTGAGGTTTTCTGCATAATCCTCAGGTAGATTTTTTATAATTTTAGGGATTTCGGTTGCAAAACCAGTATAGATGATGAGATCCGAGGTATATATCTCATCGGCTTCCACACCAGTAGCCTTGCCGTCCTCAACCAGAATGGATGTTACCTCACACTCCGTTTTTACTTCTACAGTCTCCGGAAGAGAATAAATGATTGCGTTAAGCAGGGATTTTAATCCTTTCCTGGGATAACCCTGGGAGCTATTTACATCATTTGTTGCAAGTCTTTCCAGGGATGTAAAGGGATGGGCGACTTTTGTCATCCTGGACTGAAGTGAAGCATGGAGGTGATATGGAAGAACTGATGCAAGAATTGATTCCGTAGATTGAGTCTTTTTCAGGTCCGTTCTACCTATCATTACATCAAATTGTTCCTGTGTAATACTGTCCCTGAGAAAACTGCTACCCCACAGAACACGCTGGGCTGAAGTTTCTCGTATTGATTTGCCAGAAAGGAACTTGGATATGGTGTCCACGAAATCGTAAGTGTCCTTCGAGAGGTTTTTTGGCATAAAGTCATACACGGATTGATTTGAGAGGTCAATTCCGAATGAGCAAAGAGTAAAAGCTTTTGTTAGAGCCTGAGAAAGCAAAACCCTATCTTTTCTCGGAATTACGTCAAAAGTAACGAAGTCTTTCAAGTTTGAAGGAACTTTCATAAATGAATTTTCCGTTCGAACGTAATAATATCCATAGTCCTCAAAAACAGGCAGATAATCAAAGTAATTATCCATAAGCCTCTTTAAAGGGCCTTCAATCAGGTGGGTTATTGCATGTGCTCCTGTATCTACCTGGTATCCGTCAACCACGTAACTATTACAGTTACCACCAAGATATTGATTTTTCTCCAGCACCAGTACTTTTTTTCCGTGTTTTGAAAGTGTTAAAGCTGCAAGAAGTCCACTTACACCGGCTCCGACAACAATCACATCGTATTTTTTCATTCCCTAAACTACCTCTATTTTAACGTAATAATATCAAACAATAGTTTGAATTTATTAATCCTTATCTCAGATACATATAGTTAGTGCCACATATAGCGGAAAAAAGAGTGTAGGATGAGGAATATAACTTAGATTTGACTTTTCTTGCTGCATCTCTTTACTGCTCGTTAGTATCCTCACTTTCCTTCTTTTCGACTCGGTGTTTATGAAGAGCCATTTCTATATTGCTGTGTAAATCTTCTTCCTTAAAAGGTTTTGAGATATATCCTGCCGGCTCAGTAGTTTTAGCTCTGTTGAGAGTCTCATCATCAGTGTAAGCAGTTAGATAAAGGACTGGAATTCCAAGTTTATTTTTAATTTCACGGGCAGCTTCAATTCCATCCATATCTCCTTTTAACATAATATCCATTAAAACAAGGTCCGCATTCGTCAGTTCTGCTTTTCTTATTGCTTCCTCTCCAGTAGACGCGGTACCCGGTACGGTATAACCCAGATTCTTCAACTTATTTCTAATATTAAGCGCTACTATATTTTGGTCCTCAACAACCAGAATTTTTGCTTTTTTCATACTTTTTCCCCTCTAGATAATTTATAAATGTTCAGATAATTAGTTGTTTTCCTGATAATATTTTGAAAACTGTCCGATGCCAATATAAAGACTTAACCCTCCAGCTGTTCAACGAGAATATTTATTAATTGCAGACCTGGAGAACGAATATTCTTGAAGTCATAATTTTCCTGAAAATCCAACCCATTGTCCGAAACCATTAGTTATATTAATTATTTTTGTCGACTGAACTCTTTGAGCATTCTATGATGCTATTATTTATATTTTTTTCTCATTTGCATTTTAGTTTTGCATGAATGAAATACTATGAAATGAAGAAGAGAAAATACTTCCAGATGATGTAAATCTTTTTTGTAGAGTTTGGAAAAGGAATCATTCTGGTTGATTATGGCCAAAGCTTCTTTTCACTCTGGCCATCTGAGGGGTTATTTTAGCATGGGACGAACCACACTAATTTCTAAAAAGAGTTAATTCTATAAATCTCTTTGCTATTTTTACACAGTTACATAATATATTTGCAGTTTGAACGCGATCCTGAAAGTACAGTCCGCACATGCCACCTTATAAAATGATCTTTTAATTTCAATATAAAAATAGGTATAAATAGAAGTTCTTAAAATTTTTTATATTTAAGTCTCTAATGGACTCGGCGGGATTTGAACCCGCGGCCTTTACGTTGCGAACGTAACGATCTACCCCTGATCTACAAGCCCGTTTATGAAAAGGAGATTACAAAATTTTTCAGACAGATTATTCTGCTTCTTTTATCTCCTTTAATTTTCTTTCACTCTGTTAAACGCAGTTGTACTCCTGAAACTGCAAACTTTTATACGATGCAGCTTCAAGAACCTGAATACCTTTAAAACCGGTTAACATCTATAACCTGAACGTTTTCGGCGCCAGGGACTTTTGCAAAAGCTTCTTCCACAACTTCGGTTCCGCCTTCCTGATCATTAACAATCAAAGTAACAATCAAGGCTTTTAATCCGAAAGCGATAGGTTCCTCAACGATATCTCCATAAAGTTCGGCCCCAGTAGGAATTGCAGCTTTGAGTTTCTCTTTTAACTCTTTAAGATCGGTATCGACACTCTCTGGCATAACTTTTATTTTTGCTGCTACGTCGCCCATTATGACTCCTCATATTTTAGCTTCTCTTTTGATCAAGTTAAATTTTGCTTCCACAAATTTTAATGGTTGATCAAATTAATTTGGTTTTTGCAGACGATTCATTGTACGATTCATTGTCGGAAATCATGGAGCCTTGTATCCGCACTTGGGGCAAGTATATACGTTGCCCTGCTGTCTGCAGCTTCCGCATCTTCCGATCTCTGATCCGCACTGCGGGCAGGGAAATTTCACATAGCCTTTTTCCACAAGACGAATCCCACACGAAGTACAGTACTCAACTTTCTGTAATGGCATTTTTTTCTCCTTATAAGTTATTACATGTAGCGAATTTTATGACTTCCCAGCAAAAAAGCTGAAATTATATGCGCTCTTTGATACGCTTTGCTTCCCCTAAAATATGCGATATACAATTTAAATATTCCCCTTTACCAGGGTACCATACACAGGCTCTCCATACACTGCCTGAACTACTCTTTCCGGATACCTTCCGTTTACAATCAAACAGTTCATGTTATTCTTACGGAGAAAGGGGGGCAAGGCAGGGTCAATACAGCTTGAGCAATTTTCTGTATAATTATCAACATGAACTTCTCTAATAAGTTTTTCCTCTTTAGATATACCATCTACGTCCGTAACCTTAACAAACCTTGCTCCTGTTTGCTCAGCAACCCAGGCAGCAATAGTATCAGAGGTCACTTCCCAGGTATGAGGCAAAGGATCTTCCGCTTTCAGGAGTTTGTAAGGGAAGAGAATTGATACGCCCGGAGATATATCTTTTATCAATTGAGTAGCTACAGCTTTGCTTTTATCCCATAAATAAAAGGCATATTGTTCCATGCCGAGTATAGCCATCCAGTGAGCTGCATCGTCACCAAGAGAGAATTCTTTATCCGCTTCCCTGACGGCATTAGCAAACATCCCCCCTCCGGGTACTATTAGAATGGAAAACGGAAGTTCACCGCATGAATTTATGTTTTTAATAGCTTTCGAGTTTCCGGAGCCAAATTCTTCTACCAGCTTGTCAATAATCCGGGGGGCTTCTCTAAGAAGGCTTCCTCCTATTTTGACTACAACTTTCATATATTTCTCCTTTCCCGGATTGCGCCTCTCCCGGATTGCGCCTCGGGAGTACGCTGCCCTTTTCGCTTCGCTCAAGAGGGCTAATTTCCAAATTTACAGCTTTTCTGTAGCTCTTCTATGCTTTCCGCGTTTTTACGGTTAATCCAGCAATCTAGCGGCAGCATATGCTGGAAAGACTTTCGAGATTTCATTTCCCCAGTGTTCGGAAACAGAATAAAACTCAAAACCAAGCTTTTCTGCAGCTTCTTTTATAAGGAACTCCCCAAGTCCTGCTGCTACGATCTTGTTGAGTTTGTTTCTTTCCGCAACTTCAAAAAGTGCCTGAGTCAGAATTGAAACCTGTTTTTCCTTCACCTGAAAAGCAATTTCATATATCTCTTCTTCTTTGATTTCTGAAAGATCCGCACAGACCAGCCTGGCAATCCTTCGCATGGCATCAATTTTACTTCTGCCTGCCCCGTCAGCAGTCTCACATGTATACGTGTCTTCGTCTATATCCCCAAGCAAGAGATAGACATCTGCAGTCGTTGCAAAAAGCTCTGATGCGGTTCTGCACCAGCACTTTCCGAGATTCACTTTCTCAAGGATTGCAGTAAGGTTTGTCCTGAGTATGCCAGAATATACAAGTTCACTTTGCTTCAAACGTTCAAAGTCCGTAAGTCCGGCTTTATGCTCATCGGAAACAATAGGGATAATATCGCTTGTGGTACTGCCCATGTCCACAAATATGCAATCTCCTATTTCTTTTCCTATCAGCCTGGCTGAAGCCGCCCAATTTGCAGCAGCAAGATTCCTTAAATTTTCGGTTTCTTTCTGGAACTTGCCCATGTTATTTATATAAGAGATCGTTGAAAATTCAAATGCCGAGACAACAGCATCTTTTATGAAGCGGATACCTTCTTCCTTGTTTTCGAAACAATCTGCAAGTTCTCCTGTCATAACTACAGCAACTTTTTTAGGCTTCAATTTCTTTGCAATTTCCTTTAAGATTTCTCGAAGCTGTGTATTTTTCCAGAGAGGAATGTAATATATTTCTGCCAGTGTTCCGTCAAAAGAGGCAATTTTAGTATTAGCCCCTCCGATATCTAACCCTATGACCTTTGAATCCATTTTTAATCTCTTACTCCGGTATTTTTTCCGAATTTTTTTACTGGGTTTTAATTGGGGTTGCATAAGCAGATTTTTATTGCAAGTTGTAGGGGCGATAAGTGATGGCCCAATAAATAATTATGGATATCTTTTTCTCTATTTTGAATCCATGGTGTTGGGACAGCAGCAAGAAAATATCTACCTTCCCACAAGAGAATCTGTTATGTAATTTTTTATTTTCGAGATATAAATTTTTTACACTTTTTTAAGTGGAATATTTTTCCAGTACATTGAAGATATTTCATAAAGCTTTTTTGTTGAATCTTGGAAAAATACGAGAGAATAATACTGAATTTACTAAATAATTAGCTATGAAGATAATTTGGATTAACGTGAAGCCGTTTACATTAGTGTAAATTTTAATATAATTGCAGAAAAAAAGTTTTAATTTTCGAAAACGATGTATTTATTTTTTCTCAAATGTTAGATAGATGCCTATTTATATATTGAAATCTTTTCTCCCAGAAAAATGATCCACATTCAGTTTGCAAAACTTCTGAATGAGTGGAAGGCGATGTTATGCTTCAAAATAAGATTAAAATTTATGGCATGGACGGCCCAACAAAAAATCCTTCAAGACAGCATATAACAGGCTTTTTAAATATTTTTAATTCTATAAGAACCAGTAAGCCTCTTTATTGCTTTACCCTGCCAGGCTTTGTTCTTGGTATTTCTGGGCTATATATGGGCTTTCAATTCGTGCATGCCTTTCATCATGGCGGAATCTTTGATTTTGGGTACGTTTTTTTGTCGATCTTGTTTACTCTCGTCGGAACCAGTCTGGCTTTCGTGGGAATTTTGCTTAATTCGATAGCTGGTCTTATAAAGTATAGATCAAATCAGCAATAAGGCTCGAATTTCGCTTCGGCACCCGAGTTTCGCTTCAGGATCACAGAAAATCGAAGATTTTCTGGGAGTTGCGATGTAATCGCAACAGCACGAGGTCCTTTTCGGTCGCTGCGCTCCCTCAAGAGGACTTAAAAGGCAATAAACATTCTATACTATATTTTCCAAATCGTCCTTCGAAAAGCAGTATTCTCCTTCAATATGTATTGAGTCTGGGAGTTCTCCGAAGTTGTTTTTCAAAAGAAGGTCTCCGATTTCCTCTCGCATTACGCGGCTAATTCCAAAAAGTGAGGCTGTAGGTCTTGGATTCACATCTACTACATATGGAACATCAGAAAGCACTATATCTACGCCCACATATCCAAAGCATTTCAGGCATTCTGCTGTGGAGATAGCTGTTTTATAGAGTTCTTCTCTCTTTGGGGTTAGGTAAGGAGTCAGGCTGCCATTGTATTTTATACTGCAAGACCCAGTTTCTTGTCCGTTTATTTTACTTTCGCCTTCGTCCCGGATAAATTCTATGAATTGACGATTTACGGTAAGCGGAAGCGATTTATGGCCAGTTATAAGGCTTACACTGAGGTGTATTCCTTCAATATATTCACTGGCAATGAATTCGTCATCGCTCTCAAATTCTGTGACAAGATATGTTGCTTCTGCCCCACAGCCGAATCTGGGCTTTTTAACATATTTTTTGCCTTTTTCAGGCTTTTCAGAAAGTTCCGGAGCTTTAATTCCGGCATTAAGCAGGGTATTCGTGCACAGGAGTTTGTCAGCACATATAGCTGCCTGTTCGGGAGGGCACCCAAGGTTTACAGTGCTTTCTTCAAGAATTCGATTCATTTCCGGAAGCATCCAATCGGGGGCGATAACCAGTCCCGCATCACAATCCGGAGCTGTTTTCTCAATTACCTGGCTGAAACTGTCGGCAGTGGATTTGAGGGCTGTGCCTGCGTAGATCTTTGTGCATGCCGAAGGGTAATATACCTCGTGCCCCAGACGAATAAAACTTTCAGCCAGGGTTTTAAGCATAGCAGCTCCCTCCGGAATAAGGGATTTTTCAGCTCCCGTGCCAACTGCGAATTCTGCAATAAGGATTTTCATCGAATGAAAGAATTCTGGTCATTTATTTATCATTTTTCCCAAGTGACCTATCATCAAAGCAGCGAAGTAGTTTTTTCATAAAAAGAGATCAAAATATGAATATTTCAAATCAGTAGGATCGTAAAATGAGATAATTTCTCCATATTCCACTCCAATCTCGTATCCCCATTCGCCTTTTTTAGACCCGATTATCCTTCCGATATTTCCATCCTTGTTGATTACAGATGACCCAATACGTGCAGGTACATGATACATACTCCGGATTGAATATAAACCGTTTTCGCTTTCCGTTGTCAGACCAAGTAACCTTCGAAGAAACTCCATTTTTACCGCATCCAGGTTTTTATTCCTTTATAATTAAATTCAATATGTAATATTAATGACGAAAGCGTTTAATTTATAGATAATTTAATTTTATAATTATCAAGTTGTTCTATATAATGGCTTCTATTTGATTTTTTTATTTAAACTGTATTTTTTAACAGTTGTCTTAGATCCAGCTCTCTACCCGGAGAAATCCAATTTGTATGCTACTTATTTTTGACGTTTTGCGAATGAGGAATCGTTTTAATGTGTAAACAGAAATATATTGAAGTCAGTATTTAATTAGCAAAATATTAAAGAAGTAGGTTAGAGATACTGTTGAATAAACTAGAATATCAATTAATAAAAAACTCTGGAATCAACCTGGGGGATTTCACCCTGTGCAGCCAGAAAAATCATACAGGAAAGGAGAAAAACTAAAATGAGATTGCCAAGCCATAGAATGACCTCCTGGATTTTTCTGGGTTTCATCTCTGGTATCCTCTTCGGCTTGTTCTTTGGAGATCTTTTGTCAATCTTTATGCCTCTCAGTCAGGCTTTCATCAAGATCTGGCAAATAACTATCCTTCCTTCAGTTATAATATCACTTATACTGGGCATAGGCAGCCTAAAACATTCGAATTCGAGAGATTTGGTAATTAAAGCAAGCCAGGTTTTGTTAATTTTTTGGGTTATTGGAATAGCAATCTTCTTTTCTTTTCAATTATCATTTCCGTCACTAAAAACCGCTTCTTTCTTCAGCACTCAGGATCTGACCAGGCCAGAAGACTTAAACATCATTGATATGTTCATCCCTTACAATCCATTTCATTCTTTAGCCGAAGGTTTTCTACCTGCAATTGTAATTTTTTGCTTATGCCTGGGTTTGGCTCTCATGGGAAACGAAGAGAACAAGCCGCTCATGGATTTATTGAGTATCCTGCAGGCTGCTCTTACTCAAGTTACAAGCTTTGTTGCCAGAACCTTTCCCATAGGAGTCTTCGTTATAACGGCACAAACAACGGGTACTATTACTTTTGAAGGACTACTGGAACTTCAGGTATTTTTGCTATCTCTAGCCGTCCTGGCAGCACTTCTTGTCTTTGGCATTTTCCCCCTCTTGATCTCCTGCTTTACTACTTTCAGTTATAGAGAAATTATCTCCGCATCATCCAGGGCTATTATCCTGGGATTTTCAAGTGGCACGGAGTTTATAACTCTACCACTAATAAATGATGGAGTTAAAAAACTCTTCGAGAATTCGCTCTATAATGGCGGACATAAAGATGAGTTGGAGTCCTACTGTAGAGTTTTGGTTCCCGTGGGATACACCTTTCCGACGCTTGGCTCTTTTGTTCCTTTCCTGTTCATTCTCTTTGTGGCCTGGCTCTATCATAATTCTCTGGATTTGTCCGAACAGATAAAGCTAGCTGCGGTTGGAATTCCCAGTTTCTTCGGTTCGTCCAAAGTTTCCGTGGAAATGCTCCTGAACCTGATGCGGCTTCCTGCCGATTCATATAACCTTTACATCAGTTCGGGCATATTACGCCAGAGCTTTGTCGCCGCGATAGCAAGCATGTCGATCTTCTCATTTACTGCTATCAGCGCCGCTTTGATCTCCGGACACTTCAGATTACGATGGAAGAGAGTATTTTTTTCTTTATTACTAATCGTTCTGGTCCTGGCCGTACTTTTATCAGGGTTAAATTTTCTCTTTGCTCATCTTCTGGCAAATACCTATCATGGAAATGATATAATATCCGACATAGAACTTCCCAAAAACACCCAGGGAATCAGACAGGACGAAATAATTGCTACTAAGGTCGATTTTGCCTGGAATGATTCTCTATCTCCTACCTCTGGAGAACAGTCTCAAGATGATACTGTGAAGCTCATAAAAAATAGAGGAGTTCTGCGAGTAGGTTATAATAGTAATTGTATACCTTTTGTTTTCTTCAACAAAAAAGGATCACTTGTGGGATACGACGTTCAAATGGCCTACGACCTGGCTCAATTTCTCAATGTTTCCAGAATTGAGTTCGTTCCTATTACCAGAGCAGATTTAATAGCCGATTTTCTCAACGGAGGTGCCTGTGATATCGTTATGTCCTCTGTAATTGTAACTCCCGGGAGATTGGATGAAATGAAGTTTACTGATTCATACATGACAGTTCATATGGCTTTTGTTATAAAAGACGAGAGAAAGAAAGAATTCTTAAAGCTTGATAAAGTCCGAAAAATGGATGGCTTGAGAATTGCAGTTCTCAATAATACGGCGTTTGTTGAAGTAGTGCCAATGTTATTTCCCAAGGCGAAGGTCATAAAGGTCAATTCCATCTGGGATTTCTTTGAAAATGATAACGCAGACGTTCTTTTTACAACCGCTGAGGAAGGCTATACCATGACCCTCATGTACCCCTTCTACGATGTGGCTATATTTGAGCCCAACGATTCCTACAAGGTATTATATGCTTATCCGGTGGCAAAGAACAGCAGTGAGACTTTCCTGCTGCTTTTGAATTACTGGATTAAAATGGAAAGGGACTACGGTGAACTTGACAGCAAATATAACTACTGGATATTGGGAAAGATCCCAAGAGAGCACGAGTCACGATGGTCAGTGCTAAGAAATGTTCTTCACTGGATAGATTGATTTAAGTGACGTGAATTAACCAGAGGACTTTTATTAACTCTATTTTGTACTTTACAGAGATCTTTTCGTGCTATCACACTAATTCCCTATCACACTAATTCCCATACCAATTAATCTTTTTTAGTTCCATGTGCAGGGGCCGTTTCAACAATTTTTCTCATACCTTCAACTATGTCTTTGAGCAGCCTGATAGGAATGCCAACAGTCAATTCGGATTCCTGAATGAATGTGTAGTTCCGGCTGCCTGAACAACCTAAAGTTATCCCAATTTTACCTGTCGTGTAAGGTTGTGCAACGGCATCGGAACAAAGGCTTTGTTTACCTGCAAACTCGGTTTCAACCCTTCCGCCTTTTTTATAAAGAAAGGCCTGAGTCAGGAGCATTACCTGTTTTGGGGAACAGATAATAACAACGATGTCAGGCATGAAGCTGGAGGTCTCAAGAGGTGCATATATTATTGCACTTTTGGATTCAGCCTCGATCACAGGAACTTTATCAATCGTCCTTTTAGCAGCTTCAAGGCTCCCAAAATGCTTCAGGGTTTCATAATAGAATTCCCCACTTGCAACTTTCGGAGGCATTTTCCTGAGGCCAAGAACTCCAGCCCCTCCTTTGCAGGACTCGTCTTCATGGGTGGCATAAAACTCTTCTTTTGTCTTGCGTACACGATCTATCATCTGGCAGTGCCTCATTGCCTTGTCTATTTTGCGAATATTCCCAGGGACTTCAGCACCCTTTGGGAGTAGAGTAACTGCCACCGGAGAAGTGTCCAGTTTAAGAAATTCGATTATATCTCTACCATATTCATTGATTTCTTTTATTTGCTCGGGACTTGCTGTTTCCATATGAACCGTCCTTATCTTTTTTATAATTATTATAAAGATATATGTAAATAGAATTATCGGTACGTGACAAGAAGCTTAATCACCACTCTCCGAAAGGATCAAGAAAAAGGATATGGAAAACAGTATAAAGTAACTAGAATAAGTAAAGGTTTATATAATTCATATAGTAATTCCTTAAAAGTTAAAGTGCAAAAGATGTAGGTGCCTGGTGACATTGAATACTAGAAATTCTAATTCTCAGTCAGTATTTGAGAACCCTTTTATTAGAACTCTGACTATTGCGTTTATAATGGGTTTACTGCTAGTTGATATGGGGCTAGGGCTTTTCAGATTTTTTTTCACAAAATCAAGTCCATTGCCTATAGCGTTCGTGCTGTTGATCTTTGCAGTAATGTTTATTGCAGGTGTGGTTTTCTTTGAAAGACACGGCCTGGATATCCTGAGTTCTCTTGTTGGAGGTGCTCTTGCGGGTTTTGGACTTTGCTTCATATTTGTGTCATTGGTTGGAGGCATGTTGTTTGCTTTTGATGGAGGAATATCCAGTGTTGGCTGGAATCAGTTAATTTCTGCTGTCGCAGCTTCTATGATAGTAAGTATTGTTATGATTAAGGTACTCTCTTATAAACTTCAAAACCAACCTTACTGATTTTTCTTTTCTTCTTCTTTTATGAGATAATGTGTATTCGTTTTTCAGAAAAGTATTTATAGAATTACAAACAATCTCAGATCAGGACGAGCGTAACCGTTATAACAATTTAATGGGGATCGATTAATGAAGAAATTTAATAAAGAACGTAAACCAAATTCTGAAGAAGATACCCAGACTGGGGCTGAAAGTTTTGAAGCTCGGAATTCAGGTTGTTCGGCAGAGTCCAATGAGCCAGGGGGAACTCCTGGACAGGATTCAATTGAGTCCGGAGCTGGAAAAAGCTCTGAGGCTGCCTGCCGAGAGGAGAATGAAATTCTCAAAGACCAGCTTTTCCGGCTTGCAGCAGATTTTGATAATTTCAGAAAACGGATCGTCCGTCAGATGGAAGAAAATCGAAAATCCGTAACCGAGCAGATTCTTCTTGATTTTGTTGAAGTTACAGACAATTTCGATCGTGCCCTGAAATCGGCAAGGACTGCAGAGGACATGCATTCGATTGTCAATGGAATAGAACAGCTTTCAAAGCAGTTTTTTTCAATCCTTGAAAAGTACGGGCTTGAGAGGATCGAATGCGAGAAAGGTAGTGAATTTGACCCTCACAGGCACGAAGCAGTTCAACATGTTAACACCTCTGAAGTTCCGGATAATACTATAGTAGAAGTTTATAGACCCGGATATTCTCTTGATTCCAAGGTTGTCAGGCCAGCTATGGTTTCAGTAGCCAGAACTCCTGATGATGCTTAAAATATAAAGAGAGTCAGAAAAGTAATCTCTCATAAAAGGTACTTTAACCAAAAATTGCTTCATTTGAGCCTTTTCCAAAGGCTAATTTACGCATCTAAAATTATAACACTCAATTAGTATATTATTTAATCGAATAAAAGATAATTCATAATGTTTGTTGAAGTCCGTTAAACTATTAAATATAACTAAATAACTTCACCAAGCAACTTAATTAAATGATTCAACTTAATATTTATTATAATCAAACTAAAAAATCAAAACTAAAAACAAATAAAAATCTAACTAGAAATAAATTAAACTAACATTATTTAGTGTGAGGATAAAATATGGCAAAAATATTGGGTATTGACCTTGGTACTACCAACTCATGCATGGCAGTAATGGAAGGCGGGGAAGCTGTCGTGATCCCGAATGCCGAAGGTGCCAGAACAACCCCTTCCGTGGTCGGTTTTTCCAAAAAAGGAGAGAAACTTGTTGGCCAGGTTGCAAAAAGACAGGCTGTTTCAAATCCTGAGAATACTGTCTATTCCATTAAAAGACATATGGGGGATGCAAATTACAGGGTAACCCTACAGGGAAAACAGTACAAACCCCAGGAAATCTCCGCAATGATTCTCCAGAAGCTTAAAACAGAAGCAGAAGCTTACCTTGGAGAGGAAATCAAACAGGCTGTCATTACAGTCCCTGCTTATTTCAATGATTCCCAGAGACAGGCAACGAAGGATGCAGGTACAATAGCTGGCCTTGAAGTCCTGAGGATTATTAACGAGCCAACTGCCGCATCCCTGGCATACGGGCTTGACAAGGCAGATATCGAACAGACTATTTTCGTATATGACCTTGGAGGTGGAACCTTCGACGTATCCATTCTCGAGCTCGGAGGCGGCGTCTTTGAGGTAAAGTCTACAAGCGGGGACACCCGTCTGGGTGGAGATGACTTTGACCAGCGTATTGTTAATTACCTGCTTGCCGAATTCCGAAAAACGGAAGGAATAGACCTTTCAAAGGACAAGGCTGTACTCCAGCGTTTGACCGATGCTGCAGAAAAAGCCAAAATCGAACTTTCCGGAGTCGCAAGCACCAATATCAATCTTCCATTCCTTACAGTAGGCCCTGATGGAGAGCCCAAACACCTGGATGTTGACATTACAAGAGCCCAGTTCCAGAAGATGACTGAGGACCTCCTGGAGAAAACTCTTGTGTCAATGCGTCAGGCTCTTGGTGATGCAAAGCTTGCCCCAAACGATATTGATAAAGTGATTCTTGTCGGAGGCGCAACGAGGATGCCTGCCGTAGTCGAACTTGTTGAGAGCTTTACCGGCAAAAAGCCATACAAGAACATTAACCCTGATGAAGCTGTTGCAATCGGAGCAGCTATTCAGGCAGGTGTACTTGGTGGAGAAGTAAAAGACATTTTGCTGCTTGATGTATCTCCTCTCACTCTCGGTATAGAAACCCTTGGAGGCATAGCGACTCCGTTAATCCAGAGAAACACTACAATTCCTACTAAGAAAAGTCAGATTTTCTCAACTGCAGCTGACAACCAGCCTTCAGTAGAGATCCATGTCCTTCAGGGAGAAAGGGGCATTGCAGCTGAAAACAAGACCCTTGGACGTTTCACCCTTAGTGGTATTCCCCCCGCACCAAGAGGGATCCCCCAGATTGAAGTCACCTTTGATATTGATGCAAACG